>JBLHWR010000032.1:0-19131 GCA_047629275.1 Gammaproteobacteria bacterium | reverse complement strand
AAGGCAGCACTAGCCTGGCGCGAACAACGTTTAAAACAGACAAAATGAAACATTCGCTCGACTCACTATTAAACCCCGCATCGATAGCATTAGTTGGCGCTTCAAATAAGCCTGGAACGCCCGGGTTCATATTGGCCGATATGGTCATTAATTCAGGCTTTGCAGGATCAGTTTTTCCAGTCAACCCGAGTGCTGATGAAGTTATCGGTCTCAAGTGCTTTGATGATATTGAGTCCTTACCAACGGTAGTTGATCACATTGTGCTTGCTTTGGGTAATAAACATCTGGAAGCAGCCCTGGAGTCTGCCATTACACATGGCGCCAAGGCGGTCACTATTTATGCAAGTGGTATACTAGAAGACGATACCAATCCACCCTTGTTAGAACGTTTAATCCAGCTAGCTACAGAAGCAAAGATTGCTATCTGTGGTTGCAATGGCATGGGTTTTTACAATGTCCGAGACGATCTTTACACCGGTATTTTTGCTAAAGCGCTCAGTATTCAAAAGGGCGGTATTAGTTATATCGCACAGTCTGGCTCTGCATTCACAACACTTTGTCATAATGGTAATCGGCTTGGCTTTAATCTCTGTGTATCTAGCGGTAATGAGATCACAACTACGATAGCGGATTATATGGATTGGTCATTAGAACAACCCGAAACTCGAGTCATTGGTCTGTTTCTAGAAGCCGTGCGTAACCCTCAGGCTTTTGTTGATGCCCTTCAAAAAGCATTAGATAAAAATATTCCGGTGGTGATTTTAAAAATTGGTAAATCACCCTTGAGTGCAAAAATGGCACTAACGCATACTGGTGCAATAGCTGGAAGTCAGGCTGCTTTTGAAGCCATATATCGTCGTTATGGTGTTATTTCAGTTAATGATTTTGATGAAATGGCAGCGACATTGATGCTACTTCAAAATAGTCCAGAAATCATGTCGGGTAAAATCGCTACGATTCAAGAATCTGGTGGATTCCGCGAACTAATTGCTGACCTTGCATACGAACTCAAAATCGAATTTGCGGAGATCGAAGAAAGTACCAAAGAACTAATTCAAACTCACCTCGACCCTGGGTTAAAAGCTGAGAATCCACTTGATGCTTGGGGTAGCCATGATAATTTTGAAAACCGTTTTCTTGCCTGTATAAACTTATTGATGGCTGATCCCAATGTTGCTGGTGGTGTCTTTTTTAGTAATTTTCGGGATGATTACTTTTTATCTGAAGCTATTTATCGAGCGATGCAGGCTGCTTCTAAAAAGACAAACAAACCGCTCGTATTGGGTAATTGTTATTCTGACTTAAAGCACGATGAAATTTGTCGACAGGGCTATGAACAGGGTATTCCTGTGATTGATGGTGCCCGCGAAACACTGCTTGCATTCAAGCATTTATTTGCCTATCAGCAATTCAAAACAAATAAAAATAGAGCTGTGAATAAAAACATAATAGACCCCGCTATTATTAATCATTGGCATGACCGGCTAAAGCAACAGGCTTCAAAAGCTTTAAGCGAAGCTGATGCGATGGATTTATTGTCAGGCTTTGACATTGTCACACCCAGAAAAACAGTTATCAATGGTTCGTCAGGTTTGCTAGAAGCTGCAGATTTGATTGGTTTTCCACTGGTATTAAAAACCGCAGAGCCTGGAATTTTGCATAAAAGTGATGCAGGTGGGGTAATTGTTAATATTCAATGCAAGGACAAACTGCAGGAACACTATGCTGATTTGCAGCAACGGCTTGGACCGATTGCTCTATTGACTCAGATGATAGGCGAGGGCGTCGAGGTTGGCCTGGGTATTATCAATGATCCACAGTTTGGGCCAATACTGATGGTCGCTGCAGGTGGTATTTTAATTGAATTGCTATCGGAACGTGCCGTTGCATTATGCCCACTGAACAGCGACGAAGCAGACGAGCTTTTATCTTCATTGAAAATTAACGCATTGATCCATGGAGTGCGCGGTCAAGTGCCATCAGACCGACAATCATTGATTGATACCATGGTGAAATTGTCTCAGTTAGCCTATGGGCTGAGAGATATTATTGCTGAGATTGATGTCAACCCAGTGATTGTCAATCCGACGGGTGCAGTAGCTGTTGATGCCTTAATTGTATTGAAATAGTGTGTATAAACGTCGTCATCCCGGATTTAATCTGGAATTTTTTCAATTGATGCCAAGAAATCTATCTGGAAGAGTGTCGTAAGCCTAAATCTTTACTGCAAAACCTAATAGCACATCCCTCAGCTCTTCCTTCAAAAGTCTATTTGCCTCGGTGATTAGTCTGGGCTGAGTACGTTTTAGATTGATTGATGAGACTTTTAATGGCCAACGATGAACACCGATACTATTGCCATCTTCATCGATCAGGTTGATTTCCATGGTGCCTCGTAGCCAGAACCAGCCATTTTTTTCAATTACTGGGTCAAGTAGAGTTTGAACCTTAAGTCGATAATCAAAGTTGTTATTGTTTATCGAAAAACCAACGCCAGCTAAGGCACCACCGACCGCTTTCAACAACTCATTACTTACATCACCGGAAGCTAGGGGATGAATGCGAACCTTTATGAGCAACGCATCACGACTACGAATCAGTTCTGCCAATGAAAGTTTTGCAGGTTTACCAAAGCCACTAGGATCGACCACCCGTAAAGAACTTTGCATGATGGCACGCTTCTGTTGTGAGTTAATAGCGATTTGCACTAACGCTGCTCGTTTCAGCAGAGAGGGTTCTTTTTCGGCTTGTAAAAGACGTTGATGACTTTGCTGGTCAATTTTTTGAAGTTCTTGCTCAAGCCTTTGTCGAGCTTTGTTACGGGACAAAACTGCCAGCGCGTAATGTGTGTCTCGTTCGGAGTCATACCATTGATCAGCGATTTCGACACCCTGTAAAGTACGTGATGTATAGGTAAATAATTGGCGCGATATCTGTTGATTTAACAAATTCAGAGTTTCGCCATTAGTCTGTTCGCTAGTAAAGGTTTGAGTTTGCTGGCTACTTTCTTTAAGTGCTACTTCGAATTGTTTTGCTAGATCGCTACGGGCGCGGTCCTTGGCATCATCGGGAGTTAACGCACTGCCTTGTCCACTCAGATAATGTGATGAGGCATATTTTTTGCTCTGCCCGTTGACCCAGTTGGGTCGTTCATCGAGTGTGACTGACGTAAAACTGCATGCGGTAGTTAATAGTGATATGAGCAAAACTAGGGTGAGACTAATTTGCATGTTTATGGCTTCAGTTGGGTTACGTAGGATTCTGGCCAGTGGTAACTGAACAGTCGTGATTTACCTTTATTAAATTCTACTTGTGGCCATGTTTGTATTGTACCTAGGAGGTTCGATCCTGATAGTGTGAGTTTCAAGTCATGAGTCCCTGCCGGCAAGTTTAAACGCATGATGAGTATTTGTTGGGGCAAAGTGTTCCATGCACGAGTATCAGCCTGTTCGGTTAGAAATGTAGCTATATTGAGAGCCAAGCTGAGTAGGGGCGAATCATCGCTAGTTTTATCAACGGCTTTGTTTTTGATACTGACCCGTGCAATCGTGCGCGCGATTATAGAAGGCATCTCGTTATCCATTGCAGTTCTGGCTTGTTCATCAAGTTGGGCAATTAATTCAGAGGTTGTGCTTGTTGTCTCTGAGCTTAATTCAGCCCGATAAACTTTGACAGCCCGATGCTCGTAAAAGGGTATTGAAATTCGATGAAGTTGACCATCGCTAGAGCTTTGCACATCAATCTCAAAGCGATGTTTACGCGGCATTAAGCCGTTAAAAACTAACGCAACTGCATGTGCCTGCTGTTCGAACTCTTGCTGTTTAGGCCAGACTTCAAGTTCAAACTCATCTAAGAATTTTTTATGTTCTTGCTTTAGGCCGAGATAATCAGTCAAGCGCAGTAAATCTTCTTTTAGCATTAATGGAATTGCGTTGTTGTAACTGCCATAGGTTTGATAAGCCTTACGATAAGAGATTAGTGCATTATCGAGTTCTCGATTGAACTCAAATACTAGGCCCGATAGATAACGGGCAAAAGGCATTTGGAGGTCATCTTTTTGTTTGAGTAATTCGTTGAGCTGTAATATTTCTACCCTAGCTTCGCTGTATTGTTGTAATTGCAGATAGTTGATAGCTTGGAAACAGTGGACCAAAACTTGCTCAAAGTTTTGTGGTAGATAACTTCGTTGGGAATCGTTAATCGTAATTGCCGCGGCTTGTTCTCGTAGACTGATTGCATCAAGTTTTTTAGTCAGTGTTTTAGCCTTTTCAAAGGTGCTATTACTGTCTTCAAATCGATTTTGCATTTGCAATAACATTGCCTTGTCGAGTAAATATAGACTTTTGTTTCGATTTTCAGGTTTATAGTTATCGAGTGCAGTTAGGGCTTTTTCGGGTTGCTGAGTTAACAGATAATTCTCGATCTCACCACGTTCGTGGGTAACACTGACGCAGGCAACCTGAGTCAAAGCGATGGTTGCAAGCAAAAAAGGCAGTGTATATCTTGCAATGTCTTTATTGCTTGTCAGTCGATCTAATTTCATTTGCTTCACTGATGTCGGTTATCAGCTTTTCAGCTAAATACGGAAAGCTGATTTCTCAACGAGTTTCTTTATTTTCTTTTGCCCCGCCCATACCTTACGATTATCCGTTAAATTAATTAAATTAAGGTCTATTTGATAAAAACGTATTTGCTCATCTCCCTCACTATCTAAGATTGTATTGATCGAACCCTTAAGCATGAAATCAGCACCATATTCTTGTCCCATTTGTTTAACTGTCTCATTACTCGCATTAAGTTCTTGGTCTTTGCGTTCCTCTCTAATTTCTCCACGTTCTGTTTTTGATGCAACAAAATCAACCCCACCTGAGTTGATTAACTCTCGCTCCACATCGTTGATAAAGGTGGCAACATTAATGTGTTCATGGCTTAAATTGCGAACTTCACCAACGATTATTGCAGGCCGGCTACCGTTGTCTGAGATAAAACTGCCTATCCAAGGGCGGCCTAATACATCGCGAATCATTTCTTCTGAAACAAGTCTTGAATCGGTATCGTTCCACTCACCACTGAGGTCGGTAACTTCTCCTGAATCGAGGCGTTTTACAACCGTTGAGCAGCCGTTTAGAATCATCACAACAGATATTGCAGCTATTAGCGTGAGGCTTTTTGCGAATTGGTTTTTCATTGTTTAACTCCGGTTAATCGATCAAAAATTGAATTGCCTTGCTGGGCAAGAAATTCACGCAGTGCAGGACTCATGGCTTCTGCTTTGGCTAAGGTTTGCTGCACACGATCTAAATCAAGCTCTGCTAGTGACCAGATGGAATTGGTGTCCTCATTCTGCCATCGAGCGATTATTTTAGCGCCAGATAAATTAATCTGAGTCAGGTTATCGATCTGGCGAGATACAGATTGTTCGCTCACTTGTTCGTCAATTTGATTCGCTGAAGCGCTGAAATCTTTTGTAGCAACCGTGAGGTAGGAACTGAATATACGGGCGACTTCTGCACGGGCTCGATCATCAGCCGTATTTTTTTGCAACGAGTAATCACCCATCGAAGGCGCTGAACCGATACCGTGAAACAATCGACCATCATCATCATCGAGCATTTGATTGCCTTGATTGACCCAGTCGGGTGCACCGCTAATATTCAAGTCACTTTCAACAATAGTCTTATTACTGCATCCAAACATTAAGAGAACGCTGACGATCAAGCTAATTTTAATAATATGATGTTGTTTCATACTTAAGTAACCTTTGTTCGTTGATTCGATTTTAAGAGCGATATTATGATGGAAAGTTAGTAATTCCCATCAATTTAAATGGATTAAAGACCAATTATTTGCATGTTAATTCCAGCCTGGCACCTTTAGCCTAGAAACAATATATAAACTACGCTATTCGTGAACCTAAAATCAGGTTAAATGATGAAAACCCAAGCCCACTATGAATAAAAGGTAGCCGATGAATCACAGTCATATTTATCTTGATCATATCAGGGGAAAATATAACTGTGATTAGTCATAATGAAATTAGGTCTTGAAGTTAAAGCGTGTTTACTTTTAGCTGCTGGCTAATAACAAAATCACTCAGCTGTTCAAATTTTGAAGGGCTAGTAATTATCGCCACACTGGCCATTTCTGGCTTCAGATAAAGACGCGTTACACGTTTTAAATCAGCCAGCGTTACTTGTAATATTTTTTGGCGAAATTCACGACGATGTTGTGGGCTACGACCAAAAAGACGGTTGTGGAATGCCTGTTTAGCTTCACCAGCGGGTGAACCAGGTTTGTCAATGCCACTAATGACGCCAAGAATAGCCTGTTCCAATGGTTCTGATTCGTGATCTGTCTCCAATAACCACTGAATTGAATGGTCAAAATCATCCAGTGTTTCTTCGAGCCGCGGATCTCGGTACGAGTAAAACTTAAACGCTGCAATAGCTGAGTCTTGACTGGCACCACCACCATAGGCTCCACCTTGTTCTCTGATGACTCTATGGAGGAAGCCATTGCGCAAAAAACCGCCCAGCACAGATAATGCAGCGGCATCTGGGTGGCTTACAGTAACGGTGGGGTAGGCTTTGGCACAGAAATTAACTTGTGTGTTAGCCACCCATAACTGTTTGGTCTGATTTCTAACGGGTTCAGGTTGAAAGTTCTGTGTAACAGTGTGGTTTTGCTCTGTCCAAAGTTGTTCGATGGTTTGCTGGCATTCAACCAATTTGTCTGTCTCGGCTATCAGCAATAACTGCTTCGGTGCAGACATAATAAGTTGGTGTAATTCACTCAGTGAGGCGGCGTAATGAGTAAGATTGTCATTTTGGTCGAGGCTATCATCTAGTGTTTTGACCGATTGGATACCTGCAAGCCCACCAAGCTTATGGCTAAGGGCAGCGGTAGGACTCATACCACTGCAAGCAGCGCTCATTGCTAAGTTGTGACCACTGTTAGTCACTGACTGCTCCCGACCGGCCCTTTGGTGGCTGAGCAATTCATGCAGTCGAGACAGTTCGTCGAAACGTACTGCTTGAAGAGTTTGCTGCATCAGCTCGGCTTGTTGTTGCTGATTGGGGAACAATGCATTTGAAGAAAGAACCAGATAGCTTTTAATACGCTGTTCATTATCAATGTCGGCACGCATTGTGACAGAGGCACTAATGCCACCACAGACTTCTGCCTGCCAGGCTTGAGTTTGCAAATAGTCTTTATCTCCCACAGCCAATTCGGTCAGACTGTTAGTGTAGAACGGTAACAAGGCTAATAGCTCGGCAGAAAGGGGAGGGAGCTCAATTAAAATCTGCTGATAGACTAAGCCATTGGTTCCCTGAGCATAACTGTGACTAGGCATTGAACCTAGTTGATGGCTGATACCTTCAATCACACGGATATCGGCAGGCACATCTTCTAGGCCTACCTTGGGTAAAATTGACTCGTCATCTTTTTGCAATTGACGTTTATTTAGGGCGTTGGTTTGGTTGATGATGGCTTGTTTTTGCTGTTCTGACAGTCCTATTTTAATGGCAGCCAGTTTAGCGGCTTCTGCGGCATCACGACGCCCAGCCAACTCGGTATCTGGCGTCATTGTGAGCGTTACCCGATGAGGGTTATCAATCAATAATTTGCGGGCCAAGCCTTTAATAAAGTCGGGATCTTTAATGTTTTTCTGTAATTGCTCTAATACTGGGTCGAGGTTTAATAAGCCAATAGGATCACCACGATGAGTGGCGCTTCCCATCGCTGTCATAATTAACTGCAGGCCAAAGGGAAAGCCGTCGCCACCCACTTCGCGTTGGTTTAATTCGAGTTGATGTAATACAGATTCAAGTTGTTGTTGGGATACACCGTTATCAGCCACTGCTTGTAGCGTGTCGAGAATCATTTTTTCAATGTGGGTGACATTTTCAATTTTGGCACCTTCAACACCACATACAAAAGTAAGCTCACGCATGGAATCTTCTAATCCACATAAAGGAGATGGCGAATTGGCCAGATCGGTGGTTTCCAATGCACGCATTAGCGGAGAACTGCTATTGTCCAACAAGACGCTGGATAAAAGTTGTCCTTCCAGCATGTCCTGTAGGTTAGTGCTTTGTCCCCATAACCAGCCAATCACTACATGGTTTTTGTCGTCTAGGCTACCTTCCTCATTAAAAGCATAGCTTTCCTGAACACTTATTGGAGCCAGATAACGCTTCTCCTTAGGTACTTCTATATTAATATCAAGTTTTTCAAAACGCGACAGAGCTAATGTTTCAAAGCTGGACTGATGCTGTTCAGCGCTGATATCGCCATAAGTCATAAAAATGGCGTTACTGGGGTGATAATGACGTTTATAAAAATCCTTTAATTGTTGATAGCTGAGGTCGGGAATGTTTTCTGGTTCTCCGCCACTGTTGTAGTGGTAGGTGTTGGTTGGGTAAAGATGCTCGCACAGTGTTTGCCACAGAGTACTTGTAACCGAACTCATTGCGCCCTTCATTTCGTTGAAAACGATCCCTTTGTAAACAAGGTCACTATCAGTATTGTTGCTTTCAGAGAACTCTATTCTGTGGCCCTCCTGACAAAAATCTAACTCGTCGAGGCGAGAGAAAAAAACGGCATCTAAATAAACATCCAACAGATTATTAAAGTCTTTGCGATTTTGGCTAGCGAAAGGATAGGCTGTCCAGTCGGAGCTGGTAAAGGCATTCATGAATGTATTGAGTGAACGTCGAATCATCATAAAAAAGGGATCACGAACAGGATAACGTTCACTGCCACACAGTGCGGTGTGCTCTAAAATGTGGGCAACGCCAGTAGAATCCATTGGCACAGTTCGCAGCGCGACGAAAAACACATTTTCATCATTTTCGGCAGCCATATGATAGTGTACGGCACCTGTTTTGCGGTGACGATATTCTTCAACGGTGACGTTAAGTGACTCAATTGCCTGACTACGGATCAATTCAAACGCTGGATGGACGTTAGTAGTCTGTGCTGCTGCAGTGGATAAATTCATTAGCTATATTTTATGTGGTTGCTGATTTAAAGAGAAATTTTAAAAAAATATTTAAGCCTTGATTGTAACGCTTAATGGCTTGCTCTGGGCAGTGCTAAATTGCCAGTATGATGCTTTATTGTAGGATAACACTAGATGTTTCATATCAAATAAATAATCAACTGAACATTGTTATAGTGGTTTAAATAGTCATGTGGAAACATAAAACATCCAAGGCCCAATTTAAAAATCATGAAAGATGCTGGGAGGTGACTTATAGATGAAGGAAAAAGCACCAATAATTAGCTATATTAATCTGATCTTTATACGATTTTGAAAAACCAATATAATTCATGTTATTTCAGGTTAGGCGGAAAAAATGGATAAGGAATCTCCTATGAACAGTCCATCTGTTAACTTAACTCAAAAACCTATCGACATTAAGCAATCTTTGCTCGACGTTTTTGGGTTCACTCAATTTAGGCCGGGTCAAGAACAGTCAGTTCATCAACTCCTTGACGGATTTTCATCCCTAGCTATTTTCCCAACCGGTTCTGGCAAATCACTGTGTTATCAGTTTAGCGCTCTTCACTTACCGCACTTAACGCTGGTGGTATCGCCACTGCTAGCCCTGATGAAAGATCAGCTTGAATTCTTGCAGACCAAAGGCATCAGTGCGGCCAGTATTGATTCCACGCTGACGCCTGAACAAAGCAAACGAACGATGCAGAGTGTGCGGGACGGTAAGATTAAAATATTAATGGTGTCCGTAGAGCGTTTTAAAAACGAACGGTTTCGACAGTTTATCGACGAGGTGCCAATGTCTATGTTGGTGGTGGATGAGGCGCACTGTATTTCGGAATGGGGTCATAACTTTCGCCCAGACTACTTAAAGCTTCCTCAGTATAGACAAGAACTCAATATTCCATTGGTTCTATTACTGACGGCTACGGCAACTAAAAAAGTCAAACTAGACATGGCGTATCGTTTTTCAATTGCGCATGAGAATATTGTGCAAACTGGCTTTTATCGGGCTAATTTGGATTTGACTGTTCTACCGGTGGTAGAGGCAGATAAACGAGCTCAGCTTTTGAAGCTTGTTCAACAGCAAAGTGGCTCTGGTATTGTCTACGTTACCTTGCAGCATACTGCTGAGCTAGTTGCTCAGTTTCTGTCTCAAAATAGTATTAATGCTCAGGCTTACCATGCCGGTTTTGATAATGATAAGCGTCAGGACATTCAAAATAACTTTATGCAAAGTCGGCTGCAAGTCGTTGTCGCCACGATAGCCTTTGGTATGGGAATTGATAAAGCCGATATTCGGTTTGTACTCCATTATGACTTACCCAAATCAATCGAAAATTACAGTCAGGAAATAGGCAGAGCCGGACGCGACGGTGAGCCTGCAACTTGTATTACCTTAGCTAATCTTGATGGATTGAATACAGTCGAAAATTTTGTTTATGGAGATACACCTGAGCTTCAAGGCATTGAATATGTGGTTAATGATATTCGTCAAGGGAGCAGTGATCAGCAAGCCCAATGGGAAGTGCAAATTAATCGTTTGTCGACGGCCAGTAATATTCGCCAATTGCCCCTCAAAACTCTGTTGGTACAGCTCGAAATCTTAGCGATATTACGTCCTCTGTATGCTTATTTTGCCGATTTCAAATACAAGTTTTTACTGGATAAACAAACAATTTTGCTGAAGTTTGAGGGCGAGCGGCTGACTTTTCTTGAGGCTATTTTTGCTAACACTCAAATGAAAACGCTATGGGGAAACCTAAACTTTGACAGTATGTATCAATCCTACGGGGCAGATCGTAATCGCGTAGTCAAGGCAATGGAATACCTCCAAGAGAAAAATTGGATTGAGTTGGAAACCAAGTTGATTATGGAGGTTTATGAGGTTGATGTACAAAAGCTGGCTGATCCTAAGCTGGCGCAAAGCCTCACTACTTACTTTGCTGACAAGGAAGAAAAAGAAATTAAACGTATTGCTGATCTGATTAGGTTTTTTGAGCTTGATCGATGTTTAAGTAGTAATTTGTCACGTTACTTTGATGATCAACAAGCGCCAGAGCATTGTGGTCATTGTTCGGTGTGCCGAAAACAGATAGCAAAATTATCATATTCGCATCATGCTGTGATGCCTGACATTCAAAAAATCAGGGCAGGAGTTGAAAGTTTGAATCAACATTTGTCAGGTAAAAACGACTATACTTTAACAATTGAAACCTATTGCCGTTTTCTAACCGGTATAAGCGTTCCGTTGTTCGCCCGAAATAAAGTACGCCAATTGCCTGATTTTAGATTGTGTGAGCATAACCGATATGCTGATGTACGTGAGATTCTTAAGAATTTGAGTTTTGATTGATTACTCAGAGTTTGTTTAACATTTACCGGTATTGATTATTATTCTAATACTAGTCACTTTCGTTATATTTTTTCATGACTGTTTTAGGCGATAGTTAAATATATAAAGCAGATTAATACAACGTTATAACTGGCTGATTTAAAAATGATTTTGTTTACAGTTTGGCGTAAGTTCTGGATAATGTTTCTCTTATTTTTTTGTTAAAGCATGGCTAAAGTACACATGAGCCGACCCGATCACAGTTTTCAATGGCGATCACAATCAACGTTTGTGTTGGTTGCGGCGGGCGCCACACTAAGTCTTAATGACTTCCTCACTTTACCGGTATTGGTCGGCCAAAATGGCGGCGGTATCTTCCTTATACTTTATACGTTTTTTCTCTTTAGCCTGGGGATGCCATTATTAATGGCCGAACTGATGCTAGGTCGACTGGGTCAATCAGATCCGTCTCGAAGCCTCGAAATTTTAGCCAGTCAGCAGAAAGCATCTGTAAATTGGAAAATCCTTGGTTTTACTTCAATGTTGGCTGCTTTCATTATTATTGCCATGCTGAGTGTTATTGCGGGTTGGTCTCTGTCCTATAGTTTCAAGTCTCTGATGGGGGTTTATAATGGGGTAACGGCTGATGGTGTTGCTCAATTATTTAAAGAGTTTGTAGGTGATGCTGAGCGGATGATGTTGTGGCACACACTGTTTGTTATTTTATTAATGTCGATTAGTGCTCAGCCCTTAAAGTCAGGGTTAGAGCGAGTGTTCCGGTTTACTGTTCCGATTATCCTTTTAATTTTAATCTGTGGTTTCGTGTTTGCGACTTTTTCACCTGAATTCACACGCAGTGTCGAATTCCTGTTATATGCCGACTTTGCCAATGTCGATGCCCAGATTGCCTTGTTAGCTTTGCAACGAGCATTCTATACCCTGGCGTTAGGTGTCGGCGTAATGATGATTTTTGGTAGTTACCTACCCAATAATATTTCAATAGGTTATTCCGCTGGACTTATTATCATTATCGATCTGTTGTTATCAATTGTGATTGGTTTAAGTCTCAATACACTGGTTTTTGACTCAGGCATGGAACCCGTTATTGAGAACCAGTTCGCCTTTCGAGCTTTGCCCTACGCCTTTAGTCAATTTCAGTACGGAGAACAGTTTGGGGCATTATTTTTCTTACTACTGACATTGGCCTCATTAACAACGACGTTAGCCTTGATGGAAGCTCCAGTTCGTTACATACAACGTAAGTTTGAGACAAACCGAATTAAAGCGGTCATTTATATTGGACTTGGGATTTGGTTATTGGGTTTAGGTGCCGTTTTGTCCTATAGCATTTGGAGTGGCAATGGTTTCACAGTGTCGTTCTTCTTTTTAGGTGACGCAATACGACTTGTTAACAATGCCGGCTTTTACGACGTTATGGTTTTCTTATCGAGCCATTTGATCCAGCCGTTGGTGGCACTGTTTCTGTGTATTTTTGTGGGTTGGATTCTACCACGCAGCTTTGCTTTCAATGAGCTACGTCCGTCGCGAAGATTCTGGTTTGAGCTATGGAATTATTCGATTCGATATGTAGCTCCAATGTTAATCTTAGTGGTTGCTTTATACTCGTTAGGCTTGGTTTAAATCATGGCTATTGTGAATCGGCATGCGTTAATGCCATATTCGGCTCGGACTATGTTTGATATCGTTAATGATGTTGCTGCTTACCCACAGTTTTTACCTTGGTGTGGTGATGCAAGAATAACCTCAGAAACTGATCAGGCAATGCAGGCTTCGGTATTAATGAAAAAAGGTAAGCTTAATCATTGGTTTTCTACTGCTAACAGCATGATCCCAGCTAAAAAAATTGAAATGACGTTAATCGATGGTCCATTCAAATCACTCGATGGCGTCTGGGAATTTACCGCCTTTGATGAAACAACATCAAAAGTTACGCTTATTTTAAATTTTGAATTCTCAAATGGCATTACGGCTTTATTGTTATCTCCAATTTTCACCCAAATCGCGAATTCAATGGTCGATTCTTTTTGTTCGCGCGCGCATGAGTTAAACCGATTATGACGATGATTGAAGTTGCTTATGCAACACCGCAGAGACAGAAGATCGTTGAATGCGAAGTAGAGACAGGCACCTCATTAAGAGATGCGGTGAAATTATCGAGTATTCTGCAGTACTTTCCTGAGATAGAAGTTGAAACCTGCGACTTAGGTATCTTCGGTAAAGCGGTGGCTCCACAATATGAACTGGCAGATGGCGATAGAATTGAAATATATCGACCACTGATTGCTGATCCAAAAGAAATTAGGCGTCAGCGGGCAGAAATGGGGCTAAAAACTAAAAAGGCTGGAGCAGACGCTTAGAGAGATTAAATCTTAGAAAGTGTCCCTTCCTTTAATCGTCATTAGTAAGTCCTCACTAAATCTCAAAGTCATCACTCGTTTGTTGATTTCGCTACTGTTACCGATCTTTAGATAATGGATGTAGAACCAGTCATCAGGATGGTGGATATCAATGATAGCAGGTGTGCCCAACAGAAACTCAACCTGAGCTTTGGTCATGCCTTCTTCAAGTTGTACTAACTTTTCATCATTAATTCTATTGCCTTGTGAAATATCTTGGCGATAGACACAGGCAGAAAGTGATACAATAGAGATTAGTAATGTTAAGATAAAGAACTGGCGTAATTTCATTGGTATGAGATGGAATTTATTAGAGGCGAAGAATAATACTGGCCTAATTCAAAAGCTGCAATTAAATAAGAGTTTTTATTATATGGAATCTTCACATTTAAAAAATGTAGGACTAAAAGTAACTTTACCTAGAATGAAAATTCTTGAGTTGCTGGAAAGTTCAAGTGATCGGCATTTAAAAGCCGAGGATATTTATAAAAACCTACTCGATTCAGGTGAAGAAATTGCGTTAGCAACTGTTTATCGTGTTTTAACCCAATTTGAAACAGCGGGTTTGGTAGAAAGACATCACTTCGATGGTGGACATGCTGTATTTGAAATTAACGATGGTGATCACCATGATCACCTAGTGGATATTACGACGGGTAAAGTGGTCGAGTTTTATGATGAAATCATAGAGCAACGTCAAAAGGAGATAGCGGCCAAACATAATTTCAAAATTACCGACCACACCATGATTTTATACGGGCACTTTGATGATCAGACGTAACTAAAAGTTTGACGTTCAGCTTAATCCTGAAGAGCAATCATTTCACTGGCATGGGCCCGAGTGTGGTCTGAAATAACTACGCCACCGAGCATTCGTGCTACCTCTTCAAGTCGTGGACCACTCGATAAGGGGACTACGCTAGTAGTTGTATCGTTATTGGTTTTGACCTTCTCAACAAGATAGTGATGATGTGCTTGTGAAGCGACTTGGGGTAGGTGAGTAACACAGAAAACCTGCCGTTTGTCACCAAGCCAGCGCAGCTTTTTACCCACTATTTCTGCAATTCCGCCGCCAACACCGCTATCAACTTCATCAAAAATAAGTGTTGGTATGTTAGATGACTCCGAAAAAATAACTTGAATGGCAAGACTGATTCGAGATAACTCGCCACCTGAAGCTACTTTGGTTAATGGCTTTAATGGCTGTCCCGGATTAGCGCTGACTTGATAGACAATCGAATCGATGCCTGTTGCTTTAAAGCCAGCTTCAGATTCATTACTGTTGATTTGAATCGAAAATCGTCCACCATCCATGCCCAGTTGTTGCATAACTTCACTGATTTGAGCAGACAGAAATTCAGCTGTATCTATCCGCTTATGCGACAGTTTAATCGCACGTTCGATGTAGTTCTTATTTGCTTGATTTAATAGTCGATTAATTTCTTCTAGATCATTTTCGCTACTACTAAGTACTTCAAGTTCTTGATTAAGCTCTAACGTCAAACTGGGTAACTTTTCTAGGTTGATGCGGTGCTTGCGCGCGAGATCTTGGGCATGACCTATACGCTGGTTTAGCCTATCAAGCTCTCCGGAATCAAGGTCTAAAGACTGTTGATAATTTCTCAGTTCATTTGTTGCTTCTTGAACTTGAATAACAGCGCTGGAAATGAGTTCATAACTAGCCGTTAGCTTTGAATCATAAGCCACCTGGCTTGCTAACAGGCCCTCACAATGGCTGAGTAAACTTTGCACACTGGCGTCATCATTGTCATAAAGAATACTGAGTATTTCTTCACTACTTTCTAACAGTTGTCCCGCATGTGCCAACCGATTGTATTCTGATTGTAAGTTTTCGATTTCACCTTCAGCAAGATTTAATTGGTTAAGCTCTTGGCAATACAAATTGAGCAGGTCAATTCGTTGTTCACGATCGACTGAGCCATCCATAACGTCGTTCAATTGTTTTTGTAGTTGTTGCCACAGTTTATAAGTCTGCTTTACAGAATCAATTAATGCTGGCTCATTCAGATAGGTGTCGAGTAATTGTTGCTGAATCGTTGATTTTTGAAGTGACTGGTGTTCGTGCTGACCGTGAAGATCAACCAACATTTGAGTCAGATTTTTCAATTGAGATAGGGGTGCATTATGGCCATTAATAAAGGCTTTGCTGCGGCCATTGGCAAATACTATTCTACGGATAATACACTCTTGATCACTGGCCATTTCGTTGTCATATAACCATTCTTGAACCTTAGGATGCTGTTGGATATTGAAGCAGACATTGATTTCAGCTCGTTCCTGACCACTTTTAACATTATCACTATCGGCTCGATCACCTGAAATTAATTTTATAGCGTCAAGTAAGATAGATTTTCCCGCACCCGTTTCGCCTGTCAGAGCCGTTAACCCCTGATTGAACTCAAGTTCCAATGAATCAATAATGGCAAAGTTTTTAATTTGGATAGATTCAAGCATTTGACATAACCATTAGTGAAACCATTAGTAATTTGAACTCCACTGAAGCTTAGCTCTCACTATTTCAAAATAGTCATAATCTTCAGGATGTAATAGCGTCAATGATTGAGGGTAACGCTGGATTGTAATCTTACTAGTATGATCAAAAAACTTGGTAAATTGACCGTCATAGTTGATATTAGCCAATGAACTGGCTTGACTTAAACGTACTTCAATTGCCTGATTAGCAGGAATAACAATCGGTCTGTTAGTCAATGTATGTGGGCATACGGGTACAATGGCAAGCGCTTCTAGTGAGGGGTGCATTATGGGCCCACCGCCAGACAGTGCGTAAGCTGTCGAACCTGTAGGCGTTGTCACGATAACACCATCAGCTCTTTGCTTGTGGATTAAGCTGCCATTACAATGAACTTCGTATTCGATCATGCTCAATGATTCGTGACTGTGTAAAATTATGTCATTAAGCGCAATATTAGTAGATGTTGTATTGTCTGCATACTGAATTCGACCTTCAATAAAAAAACGTTTCTCGACGGTATACTTGCCAGCAACGACTGCGGCAATATGTGATTCAAAATCGTCTATTGAAACATCAGCCAGAAAACCTAGCCGGCCTAGATTAATGCCAAGTAAAGGTGTGTCAGTATCAACCAGTGCGCGAGCAGCGGTCAACAAAGTACCGTCTCCACCGAGTGAAATCACAAGATCAGACTGACTGACCAGAGATTCAAGTGATACCTTTGGTAGATTACTTAAGGGTGTTTCAAAATCGAGGCAATAGACTAATACTTCAGCATGTTTTCTCAATGCGCTGGCCACAGTCAAAACGGTATCAAAACGAGTTTCAATATCCTTGCGAACAACTAGACCAATCGTGTTAAATTTAACCTTCATAATAATTTTAGTTTTAAAGGAAGTATCGGGTTAAGGTAAATATTAAAAAAAATAACAGCCTATTCTTTACTGTTGGCAAATTAGAGATACAATTTGTCACTAGAAATTTAAACTACAATATAGCAGACCCGATGACAGAAAAGCACGAACTTGATGAACGAGCGCAAATACTACTAAGGCAGATCATTACGTCCTATAGTCAAGATGCCCAGCCTGTTGGCTCTAAAAACCTGGCTGAGTTATCAGGGCTCGATGTCAGTTCGGCAACGATAAGAAATATTATGGCCAAGCTAGAGCATTTCGGTTTGATTGACTCACCTCACAGATCATCTGGTCGAGTACCAACGGACGCTGGTTATCGATTTTTTATTGACCGTCTACTCGAAGTTAATGATTTGGCGCAGTCGGCCCAAAATAAAATTTTAGCCGAATTTGGTGGTAACAAAACTTCTAGTAACTTGATTCAAAGCGCTTCGTCTATTTTATCAAACATTACTCATTTAACCGGAATCGTCAGTTTAACCCACTCGACACCCGCCGAAATTCGTCATATTGAATTTATGCGGCTCAGCGAAAAGCGAATTCTCGTAATTCTGGTGATTAATGAAGACGATGTTCACAATAAAGTGATTCAGGTTGAGCGAGATTATAGTGATACAGAATTACAGCGGGCCGCCACTAAGCTAAATCACTATTTGCTCGGACAAAGTTTCGAAACTGCACGCAATCGTTTGAAAGTTGAATTATCGAACCTTAAAAGTGACGTTAATACGATGATGGAAGCTATGCTCAAAGCCATGGAAGAAGTGTGTGCTGATAACGATGGAGATGAACTACTAACTACCGGACAATCGAATCTGCTTCAATACAGCGAGCTTAATGATATCAATAAGTTACGAGACTTATTTCATGTATTTAATGAAAAGACTGATTTGCTTAAGTTACTTGATAGCTGCACTAGTGCTAGTGGTGTAGAAATCTTTATTGGTAGCGAATCTGGTCACTCAGTGTTGAGCAATTGCAGCGTTGTAGGTGCGCCCTATCATAAAGGCGGGGAGGTCGTCGGAGTGTTAGGTGTTATCGGTCCGACGCGTATTGCTTATGAGCAAGTTATACCAATGGTAGACGTCACGGCAAAATTATTAAGTTTGGCCTTGAATACTCAAAAATAATCCATATTTATTACCCCACAAATTTTGTGAACTAACATTCTATTATTAGTTTTAGCCTAATGAATCAATTTAACAGTGCAGCTATATTATGCTGTTTTTTAATTTTGTGGAGTTTTAAAAATGTCATCTAAAAAACCTAAGGTTGAAGACAACCAAGAATCAGTTGCACCAGAATTGAAGGATGCTGAAGAACGGGTTGAAGGTGAAGAGGTCAATACATCAGCTGATAGTGAAGCTGAAAGTATTGAGCAGCAGTTACAAAGAACGCAGGAAACAGTTAAAGACTACTGGGACCAAATCATGCGTTTAAAGGCCGAGATGGAAAATAACCGTAAACGCGCTATTCGAGATGTTGAAAACGCACATAAATTTGCGCTTAAAAACTTCACAGAAGCCCTTTTGCCGGTAATCGATAGCATGGATATGGGGCAACATGCTGCCGTTGCAGAAAATGCTACCTTAGAGAGCATTATTGAAGGCACTGACATGACAACCAGCATGTTTGTTCAAGTTTTAGAAAAACATGGATTAAAGCGTATAAACCCAATGGGTGAAAAATTTGATCCTGAACAACACCAAGCCATCAGCATGATCGAAGATGAAAATGTTGAGAGCGACCATGTCATTAGCGTCATGCAAAAAGGTTTTTCACTCAATGACCGCTTAGTGAGACCCGCAATGGTCATTGTTGCGAAATAAATTGACTCGAAAACCAGTTTTGACTTGAAAGCAGGGAATTAATCCCTATTTCGGAACTAACATTATAAAAACACCGCATTTTATACGGTTTTTAGATAATCCCACAAAATATTAGGAGTACTTGTAGATGGGCAG
>JBLHWR010000031.1:0-19394 GCA_047629275.1 Gammaproteobacteria bacterium | reverse complement strand
TCGATGCCATTGCTGAATTACGAGAGGCGGTTGATTTTTTACGCTATTACGCCGCTCGTGGGAAGGAACTGTCCGACCCATCGCGGGGTATTATTGCTTGCATATCACCCTGGAATTTCCCACTAGCCATTTTTACGGGACAAATTTCTGCGGCGCTTGCGGCGGGCAACGGGGTTGTTGCTAAGCCAGCCGAGCCGACCGCAATTATTTCCTTTATTGCCGTTAAGCTAATGCACGAAGCAGGGGTTCCCACTGAGGTACTCCAGCTATTACCTGGGCCGGGTTCGATAGTGGGTTCAAAAATCACCTCTGATCCACGGATTAAAGGGATTTGTTTTACCGGATCGACAGCAACGGCACAGACCATTAATCAAGCGATGGTGGAGCAGATCGATCCAACGGCACCATTAATTGCTGAAACAGGTGGATTAAATGCGCTGATTGTCGATAGTACCGCCTTACCTGAGCAGGCTATTAAAGACATTATTGCCTCTGCATTTCAATCGGCTGGTCAGCGTTGTTCTGCTTTGCGCCTATTGTATTTACAGGAAGAGATAGCCGCATCGTTTCTATATATGTTGTATGGTGCGATGGATGAATTAGTCGTAGGAGACCCCTGGTCATATGCAACAGATTTAGGTCCCGTCATTAACGAAGCCGCTCGATCAGACATAAACCAATATATCCAAACTGCACGCTCTGAAGGTCGGTTATTAAAGCAAGTAACGGCACCAACTGAAGGCACCTTCGTAGGCCCTGCAGCGATCAAGGTGAAAGGAATGTTTGATATGGCAAAAGAAATATTTGGACCTGTCCTGCATGTTGCTACATTTAAAGCGAACGAACTTGACTCCATTGTAGATGATATCAATAGCAGTGGTTATGGCCTCACCTTTGGTATGCACACAAGAATTGATAGTCGGATTGAGCAAGTTACATCGCGTTTGAACGTTGGCAATATTTATATCAATCGTAACCAAATAGGCGCTATTGTGGGCACTCAACCTTTTGGTGGTGAAGGTCTTTCGGGGACAGGCCCCAAAGCTGGAGGTCCAAACTATGTATTACGGTTTACACAGCCTGAGATGATTAAACTGGATGAGGTGAAGGCCAATTTTGTTCCTATCGAACAGCTACAGGCGCGCATTGATGCGGTTCGGTTAATCAGGCCAGCTCTGCTTGAAACACTTGACTTACCAGGGCCGACTGGCGAATCGAACCGGCTATCTACTTATGGGCGTGGGATCGTACTCTGTCTAGGGCCAACCAAAGAAGCCGCTTTGCAGCAAGCCAGCCTGGCTAAAACTAATGGTTGTATCGCCATTTGTATTGCGCCTGGAATATCTGATATTGATGGTCTTAATGGCGTGCTGGATAGAAAAGATCTAGGTGTTTTAAATGGTTTTCATCTCATCGTACTGTGGAGTACTACCAACGACTTGCGCGCCACGCGTCAAGTGTTAGCAAAGCGTAAAAGTGCCTTAATTGGACTGTGCGCAGAAAAGGACTTTGCTGTCCGATGTCAAATTGAACGTCATATTTGTATTGATACGACTGCCGCTGGTGGCAATGCTAGTCTCCTGGCAGAGGCGGGATAATGTTTTATTTGGTATAGTAGGCCTCAGGTGCAATTGATCAGATGACTAGCTGTGTTGTTTAAAAAAAGACGCAAAATTTAAAGTTATTCATTTTAAAAACTATTAGAATAATTCGCTAGATTTTGATCTTTTGCAGATTCATTCCTGGAGGGAAAATGTTCAAATCCGTTAGCAGCCGAAGTACTCGAGAAAAAGCGTTACGTCTTAATCTTGATGAAACGAAATATGGGACAATTGTTGAAATTGGTGCAGGGCAAGAAGTGGCTCGCGAATTTTTCAAGGCTGGTGCAGCCGCAGGTACGATTGCTAAAACAATGTCTGCCTATGACATGACGTTTTCTAATGCTATTTATGGCGTGCAGGAAGATCGACGCTATGTTAGCAAATCAAGAGTCAAATCAATGATCGAACAAGAGTTCGATTTGGTGATCAATCGGGTCGGTACATCACGACCTGATGCCTCTCGATTCTTTGCCTATGGTGCAACCGTAGCCGCTAAAAGTTACAACTCAGATAACGAATGCCACGCTTGGTGCGGTATTCGCATCCAAATGTATCCAGGTGCAGCGCCGTCTGAAGTTGTCGTTCACATACGAATGCGTGACGAAAATGCAGAAAGTCAACAAACTGTATTGGGCTTATTTGGCGTTAATTTAATCTACGCCTGTTATTATTATATTGAAAACACGAAGAAAATCATGGAGTCGTTGACTGATGGCATGACTCTAGGTGAGGTTGAAATTGATTCTATTGAGTTCAATGGCCCTTATTTTGAAGAAATTGACAATCGTTCGATTAATCTGCACTTAATCCGCAGCTGGAAAACACGCGCGATCATGTTCAAGCCCGATGGTTCTGTCATCGTTCCGGCTGAAATGCTGTACAAAAAAAATGTTTTGACTATCCGCGGTTCGTTTCGGCCAGTCACCCGTTTAAATGTTGATATGATCGAACAAGGCATGAAAACGTTTAGCGCAATTGAAGGCGTCACGTCAGAAAACAGTGTAGCACTAGCAGAAATTTCACTGAATGATTCACGAGGAAGCGATCTGATGGTGTCTGAATCAGACCTGCTCGCTCGGGTGCATTTGCTTAACTCTCTAGGTTATAGCGTCATGATATCTGATTACACACGCTACTTTTCTTTGCGTGCTTATTTTAGGCAGTTCACCAAGCTACAAATTGGTATTGTAGTCGGACTAATTAATATACGAGAGATTTTTGACGAAAGCAGCTATCGAGGCGTTGAAGGCGGAATACTAGAAGGTTTTGGTAAACTCTTTCCGGATAATACGCGCTTGTTAGTTTACCCAGAAATCGATCATGCAGACCAATTACGCGATTTTACTAACGTAACACTACCGGAAAACTTACAGTTTCTTTATGAGCACCTAGTCGTCAATAAGTTTATTTTTGGAATTGATAGTAGTGATCAAAAATTACTAACAATATTTTCACGCAATATACTCAAGCAATTGCCGAATGGACGTGGAGATTGGGAAAAGAGTTTGCCGAAGGGTGTTGCAGCTGAAATTATCAAAAATCGTTTCTTTGGTTATCGAGGATAATTACTGAGGGAATAAGCTCAAACAGGCGCTATCTGTTAAAAATAGCGCCTGTTAAAGCAGGGTTCTTCTAACGCATTGTAACTAGCTCTTCAGAACTGGTTGGATGAATAGCAATGGTGTCGTCAAAATCCTTCTTGGTTGCGCCCATTCTGATTGCAACAGAAAATCCCTGTAACATTTCGTCGACACCTGGACCAATGACATGGCAACCTATAACCACTTCACTCTCGCCTAAACAAACCAATTTCATTGCGGTTGGTACCGAGTGATCTGATATTGAGTTATACATAGCGGTAAATTCAGTTTGATAAATGGTCACTGCATCGCCGTGTTCCTTTTTAGCTTCTTCTTCAGTGAGCCCAACTGTTCCAATTGGCGGATGACTGAATACCACGGTAGCAATATTTTGATAATCGACATGCCTATCGGTTTGGCCATCGTAAAGGCGATCGGCTAGACGTCGACCAGCAGCGATAGCGACCGGTGTCAACGGCGCACGCCCAGTAATATCGCCAAGTGCAAAGATATGGTCTTGATTGGTGTTTTGAAATAAATCGCAGGGAATATAACCGAGCTGATCGACCTCAACACCTGATTTCTCTAGATCGAGATCAACATGGTCTGGGTTACGACCCACTGCAAAAAGAACCTGGTCAAGTCCTGATTGGCTTTCTCCCTGATTGTCATTCACATCAAGCTGTCCGTTGTTTTGAGTAATGTGAGTAATTTGAGTATTAGTTTTAAGCGTAACGCCAGACTTTTGCAACGCGTCAAATAAGGTCGTTTTTAACAGGCTATCAAATTCACCCAAGACATGGGACTTTCGAAGGTACATTGTAACGTCGGTGCCCAAAGAATTTAAAACACCGGCTAATTCAACTGCAATATAACCTGAACCAACGATAGCGACTTGCTTTGGCAGACTGTCCATAGCAAAAAAACCATCAGATGTAATGGCATGTTCTACACCAGGAATGTTGGGCAGAGTCGGCGTGGTGCCAGTCGAAATAACAATATGATTTGCACTATATTGCTGGCCGTCTACTTCAAGTGTGTGAGGATCAATAAAACGCGCATTACCTGTGAGTTCATCAATCCCTAGGTCTTTAAGATAACCGTGATACCAGTGATTAATACCATCGATGTAGGCCTCACGTTTTTTGACCAGTTTGCCCCAGTCGAATCCATTATTGCTGACATCAAAACCGTAGCTTTTGGCATCTTCAATTGAATGGGCCAGGTTGGCACCAAACCACATAATTTTTTTCGGTACACAACCAACATTTACACAGGTGCCACCCACTTTACCGCGTTCGACGACGGCACATTTTTGGCCATAACTAACGGCTCTTTCCACTACTGAAAGTCCACCACTGCCGGCACCGATGGCGATGACATCATAGTCATAATTATGTTTCATAGATTTCATAGGTTTTCCGTAGAATGTTAGTTTTTGTATTAATCAATAAGATCAAGCCTGCATCATAATGAAATAAACTGACGCTATTGGACAGTTCAGTTGTCATAGGTTCCGTTTAAATTTGAGCTCTACTCAGACATTCAGCCACCACCGTAGCTGCTATTAAGCTACGGTCTAAGTCCATATTCGGCAGGTCAACTCGTTTGACCTGAATGTCTACCTCAACTGATCCACCCCCCATCAGTTTGGCTTTTTCTGTTACGTAAGCGCTTGCCAGCGTTCGGGCTTGTTCAAGCGCATCGTTCGACGCACTAAAAAATATCGGTTTGTCGGTGTGATGCAAATGATAGCCACCCGATTCTGTGGTGGTGATCTCAATTACCGTGCGGATTTTTATTTGGCCAATGGCGGCGCCAATTGCATTTGCGACTTCGGCATTGTTGGGTACCATGCAATCACTATTGAGTCGCTTGCCAACATCCGCATAAAATACTTGAGCTGGACCACCTACGGCAACAATTGGAATGCTAGATGTGAACTGAATCGACAGATCATTTAATTGGTTTTCACCATTGATCACCGCCTGAACGAGTGGGTTATCCATAGTGAAATCAAAGCCACTAAGTTGATTGATAATCAGGTAACTACTCTTGGCGACCATGGTGTCGAATATGCGACGAGCAAATTGTTGTATCTCAGATTCTAAGTTATCGTCTTTCCATGAAATAAGTCCGAAAGACCTGCCTAGCATTAGGCAGGCCAAACCTGCAGCTTCGGTAGACCATTGTGATTGCAATCCAAGTGCATGAGCAGCATCGCTTGGCGTCAAGCCTGAAACCTGAACAATACCACGAGCCAGCAAGCGGGCGAGACGTGACCTGTCAGCGGCGCGAGCAGCCATTTTGTCGTATAATTTTGGTTCGTCACCTATGCGGTAAATGAGTTCGGTATCTTCTGAAGACAAACTTGAAGGCAGGTTTTTTTGATCGATTCCTTCCGCTAAAAAGATAAAACGTATCGCTGCTGCGAGTCCCATGCCTTCGCCTAGGCTAGTCTTAAGTTGACTGATAACCTGAGGGAAACGTGTGCAAACAAGTGACAGTGGTACGACTCGGTTGGCTTTTAAACTGACAATACCCTTGAAGTTGATGTCGACTTCACTATCGCCACCGAGACCAATAGTTTGCATATCAATCGCTCGAACTAGAGTCCGGTAGCCACCCGCCATTGCTCCTTTTTCGTTTAACGTGGGCCAGCCATTACGAACGATTGCGACATCGGTTGTGGTGCCACCCACGTCTGATATGATGAAATTGTTTAAGCCTGAAATATAGTTGGCACCAATGACACTTGCGGCTGGGCCAGATAGTATAGTTTCAATGGGTTTGTCGACTATTGAATCAGCACTGGCAATAGAGCCATCACCTTTAACAATCATTAAAGGCGCGTCAATATTTTGCTCCTGCATGGCACTTCTTACGCTCTCAACTAGGTTGAAAATGAGCGAAACGATGCGCACATTGAAAGTAGCGGTCAAGGCTCGTAATGGACCATTTAAGCCATCTGATAATTCACTTGATGCAGTCACTGGGGAGCCCGTTAACTGCCGAATGATTTGCTTTGCCCGTTGTTCATGGTTGGAGTTTCTAATGGAGTAGTTAGCCGATACAGAAAAAGCCTCTATAGAATCATTCAACGCGAGTATCTGCTCTTTTAAAGAGGCTTCATCTAGCGCGCAGGTTTCACTGCCGTCATATTCATGCCCGCCTGCGATGCGAATAATTTTAGCGCTGGGTATGGCTTCGTGGAGCTTGCTGCGTTTCACCATATCGTCACTGAAACCAATGAGTATGGCTGCAACCGACGATCCCATACCTTCGACGAGTGCATTGGTTGCTAAAGTGGTGGATAACGACACAAGCGCTATCTGGCTGCTATCAAGGCGTTGAGCCGACTCAGCTATGACTGCCTTAAGCGCGTTTGCCACGCCTATTTCTAGATTGCCTCGGGTGGTGAGCGCCTTGGCAGTAGCAATCACCTCATGCGATTTTGCATCAATAATGACTGCATCAGTGTAGGTTCCACCGGTATCAATTCCAATATTAAAGTTAGCCATCGTCACAATTCTATATTCATCATTTAAGCCTTAACTGTAACAGTTCTTTGAGCGTAATTTAATTGTTGAAAACAATTTATCTGCAATCATTTTATGAAATATGATTGTTCAGATTTCTAGGTGCTTGATAAATCCTCGTATCACATTATAGTCTTTAGTAACTTTAAAGGAGAAGGAACATGAAAACAGTCAGTCAGTTAATTCATGGGAAGAAAAATCAAATTTGGTCGGTGGCGCCAGATGACACGGTACATAACGCTGTAACACTACTTGTAGAAAAAGATATTGGTGCCTTATTGGTCATCAAACACAATAAATTGGTAGGTGTCGTATCAGAAAGAGACTGTACTCGAAAAACTTTACTGGGTGGATTATCGGCTTTTGAAACTACAGTTAAGTCGATTATGACGTCAAAAGTCGCCTGTGCAAAACCGGACTATACTCTCGACGAGTGCATGGCACTCATGTCTAAAAAACGCGTGAGGCATTTGCCAATAATGGATGGTGATGAAATTGTCTGCGTTATTTCAGTGGGAGACTTAGTCAAGGAAGTCATTGCTGAGCAACAAATGCTCATCAACCATCTGGAACACTATATAAGCGGTTAACATCAAGACGTAATCACTGGGTCTGACGATAAGGAATCACTCAAAAAGCAAGAGATGTGCCTCTATATATCTTGTTATTGTCAGTGTCTATGTTTTAGGCATAGTCAACAGATAAGTCAGTTTTTACAAAAGATGTCAGTTTTCAGCGATCGCCAAAACCAACGCTAGTTTGCAAATCAACAAGGTCAATCTTGTTAATGTTCGCATAGACATTACCAACATCAATAAAGTGGCTTAAACGAAAACTAGGGTAGCTTTCAAAACCCTTTATATACTTAAAACTTCCTAACAGTAAAGCATCGATCTCAAAGGATTCTTGTTCCAACTCCCTATAGGTAGAAGACCCACCCAAATCATAATAAGTCACGTTAAAGAGTGTCACCAACTAATCAATTGGCCCCCAAAGCATCTTGTCGAGACTGTCATCTGGATCGACTGTGACAACTTTGTTGGACTCAAACAATACGCCTTCTTGTTTTAAAAGTTTAGCTTGCTCACGATAGGGTTCTGAGTCAGGCTCAAAAGCCAATGTCCTATCTGACTTAACGACGCGATACCAAGGTAAGGGGTCGGGTGACCGGCCCATTGCCGCAGCGACCATACGAGAATATCGAGGAAATCCAGCCACGCTGGCTACTTGTCCATATCCCATGACTTGACCGACTGGGATGCTTTTCACCGTTGCCCATATTTTGATATCAAAGCTGTCTCGAAATTTTGTCATATTTGAAGTTTACCGATAAATTTAATATTTGAGTAGTCGTGCTATCTAAAAAGGATAGTACTCGTTTTCTTTATCATAAATCATTATAATTAACCCTACTATAATCATAAAAATAGATTTCAAAAATAATGGAAATTCGTCAATTACAATCCTTAATAAAATTAATCAATTGCAACTTTAGTGTGAGTAAAGCGGCTGATGAAATGTTTCTAGTGCAGTCGGCGGTCTCACAGCATCTTAAAAAACTAGAAGATGAGCTGGGATCGGATTTATTTGTACGCAAAGGCAAACGTTTAATCGGATTAACGCCTATTGGTGAACAAGTGGCTAAACATGCTCAAACTACGCTTGCCTCAGTCAACAGCATCCGTGCGATTGGGTATGATTATATTAATCAGAATGAAGGTGTCTTGCGAATTGGCTCTACCCATGCTCAGGCACGCTACATACTGCCGCCTGTTGTGAAGGCCTTTAACGCCGCCTATCCTCGAGTTGAATTACAAATTCATCAAGGCACGCCGAAGCAACTAGTGCAATGGGCTATAGGCGACGAAATCGACTTTTCTATTTGTACTGAAGCATTGGCTGAATCGTCGCAATTGACCAATATCCCATGCTATCAATGGAACAGAAGCCTAATTACCTTGCCGGATCATCCGCTGTTAGCGAAACAAACACTGTCGCTAGAGGACCTTTGCGATTACCCAATAATAACCTATGTTTATGGTTTTACAGGGCGACGTTCGTTTAGTGGTACATTCGAGACGGCGCACTTAGAACCACATGTCGTTCTAAGTGCGGCCGACACCGATGTTATAAAAACCTATGTCAGCAGTGGAATGGGCGTAGGTATTATCGCTAGCATGGCGCTCGATGATGAAAATGATCAAGGTTTAGTTAGTCGAGATATGAGTCATTTGTTTCCCTGGGAAACCACCAGAATTGCCTATTTAAACGATAAATTTTTACGCCAATATCAGCAAAAGTTTATAGATCTGTTTTTAGCTTACGTACATAAATCTGAGAACAATAAAATTAAAAATTTACCTGTCTAATGGCTTTAAAACCGACCATTTATAAAATTAAAATTGATCTTTCCAATACCGATCAAGGGCATTACGACAGTTATCCACTAACGATTGCACTGCATCCATCAGAAACACCAGAAAGAATGATGGCGCGTGTTTTGGCTTTTTGCATTAATGCTCAAGAGGGTCTGACTTTTACTCGAGGGCTCAGTGCGATTGAAGAACCTGATATCTGGAGCCTTAGTTTAGATGGCCAGATAAATCTCTGGATCGATGTGGGAGAACCTCGAGCTGACCGAATTAAAAAATCGTCTCATCTCGCATCGCGTGTCAAAATATATAGCTTCAATGCAAAATCAGACGTTTGGTGGCATCAGGAAGTAAAGCAAAAAGTTAATCCAAAGGCGTCTGTGTTTCAATTTGAGTGGGATTGTATACAAGCGCTTGCGTTACTGCTCGAAAGAACAATGAACATGACGGTTATCATAACCGATAATTCGGCTTATATTGCCACAGGCAAAGGTGAATGTGAGGTGAGTTGGAAAGAAATGCAAAAGGCTTAATTAGTGGTACAGATCTTTCTAGCCAATATATATAACGGCAACCAACCACACTTACTTCCCTTATTGGGACAATTCAACAAGGGATAAGTGAGTACTATCTATTTTTACAATTACATTTCGTCAATTAATGACTCAATATAAGCCAGTCGGCTCGTCATTTCTTGGTGCAAGCGTCGTAATTCATCTTTAACAATCGTTGCATTCTCGACGTTGGTTTTTTTGTTATTGACAATATATTCCAGCTCTTCAATTGCTTTTTGGACAAAAGGTGAAATTTCATACACAACTTGAGTTTGACGAGAACCACTATCAGTTACGATAGTTTTACTCGCACGGCCGAATTCGAAACGTTTGCTGCCGGGTAGAAAAGAGCCTTTCTTACGACGGTAAATAATACGCAGGTGGTCTGTATGATTTGACGTGGTCAAAGAGAATCGCTCAATTTGTTCTGGGTTATTAATGCCCATTTCTGTCAAAGTAGGGTAGTTTTTCATTTCAATACACCTGTTTTATTAAAGGTTAAAGCTTCCCATAATAGTGGGAATCGTTTCGTACACTGATGCTTATAACCTTTAGATAATAGCATTAAATTCATTTAGGTTGTTGACCAGTGTTAAATTGGTCTGTTAATTTTAAGTAAAGTGTTAATACAAACCAATTAAGGAGTAATTCAATGAATATGATTCATCCACAATTATTGAACGATAGTTTTGTTTTAGGATGCTTTCCGCTTTGCCATTTGTTGCTCGCGAAAGATGCCAATTATCCTTGGTTTATTTTAGTTCCAAATAAACAAGATATTTCTGAAATCCACCAATTGTCAGCTTTAGATCAGCAGCAACTAATTGTCGAATCGAGCGCTTTAGGTCATTGCTTAATGACCGCACTAAAAGGAGACAAACTAAATGTGGCAGCACTGGGTAATGTGGTTCCTCAGTTACACATGCACGTTATCGTTCGATATAAAACAGATGCTGCCTGGCCAGAACCCATCTGGGGTAAGGTCACATCAAAAGTATACGATGAGCCTGATCTAACGGAATTAAAAGCTCAGTTAAAAAAATGGGCGCTTCCCAACTTCACAGCTATCTATTAATTAAAAAAATTATAAAACAGACAAGTATTTCAATTGGGCTAATACCAAGCATTCATAATGCAACGGTTTAAGCTCAGTTGCCTATGGTATTATTAAAATTTAACTGCGATTTTTTTATGTACTTGCCGTCATTCACTAAATGTCAAACTTACTCGAGCACTCTACAGAATGTTTAATCTATTGATTTTACTAACGCTCTGTTTGCTCGTTTTTTATTGGTGGCATAGTGGCGATTTTAAAGCGCTTGCAATGGGTTTTGCTAGCCGACATTGCGATCAGTTCAATCTTCAATTACTCGATCAAAGCATGGTAATCAAGGGGATTTGGGTAGAAAAAAATGCAAATAGTTTTTTATCTGTCAGGCGTAGTTATCAATTTGAATTTAGCTCAACAGGAGAACAACGTTATCTAGGCTTATTGACTATAGTTGGTTTAAAACTGAAATCAATCGATACTGAAACCTATCAATTACCGCACTCCAACTAAAATCATTAACAGATAAATCCATCAGTTTCGCAAGCTTCTTACTGATAGAAATATTGTTTTTATTGGTTTATTTTACGTGATTCTAGTCGTTTTATCGAGCTTTATGGTGGGACTAATTTAGTAGGCCATTGGCATTCATCTGAATGGTGCAATCGCTGCATTTGCCCGATCGGCACATATCTATTACCACCTCTGTTGGATTTTTCCCTGCAAAAACCAAATGCCACTATCAGTAAGATTAACGGGCTAAATTTGATCGTCACATTTTCCGATCTAACGTTGGAAAAATGAATGGCGAATGCAAATATCAAAAGTTGTGGCTATAAGGTTATGAATAGTTAATTTGATTCTTATATTTGAAAGTGTAACACCTGTCCTTAGGTTGTTCTAAAACTTGTAATAACTTTATGGTGTCAGTTAACCATCATTAATTTAGCCCAACTTTTATATAAATTTCTTTCAAGATATCTTTATAGCGGCCGACATTAATATTGTTAGTCTAAAACTTTATACCTCAATACACATTCGTTTGGAATTACAGCAGGTTATATCTGTGGTTAAAAGCCATCAAAGGGAAAAAAAATGACGAAGCTATCACTAAATCTGCAAATTACTCTGCTGACTATTGGGTCAATGGTGTTTTTGACGACACTATTAACTTTTACTTCTGTTTCACAAAGTACTGAAGCGCTAAAAAAAGAAACCACTAATAAATTAACTTCTCTTAGGGATATTAAAAAAAATCAGTTAGAGCGTTTTTTTAGAGAAGGCAAGGTTGATATTGAAGCGTTATCGCAAAGACCCAGCATGCTTGCGTTGGTTGAAACATTGCAGGTTATAACGAACGAATTAAAACCGAATGACAAATTTCCGCTTGAAGATGGATACGCAGAAATAGTAACTTCCCCATTCGAACCAGCGCTTCAAAGTTATCTTGTCGAAAGTGGCTACAACGATATATCGATCATTAGCCCAGACAACGGGTATGTTATGTATACTGCTGTTAAAGCCTCTGATTATGGGGAGAATCTAAATACTGCTCCCTTAAAGTCAAGCGGTTTAGCAGAGGTCTGGCGAAAAACAAAATCATCTAATCGAACCAGTTATGTTGACATGGTTTCATATGCACCAAGTAATAATGCGCCAGTGATGTTTATCGGCACGCCCATTATTCAATATGATCAAACTGTCGCAATATTAGTACTCCAACTTTCCGATGTTGAGATTAATCGGCTTATGAAATATCGCACTGGATATGGAGAGACGCAGGAGGATTATTTGGTAGGGCCCAATAATTTGATGCGCAGTGATAGTATGCTTGATCCTGTCAATCATTCTCTTGTGGCTTCATTCGCGAATCCTGACCTTGGTTCCGTTGATACCAATGCCACAAAAGCCGCTTTCAACGGTGAAACTAATACCGACGTCGTTATTGACTACAATGGGAATTCAGTTTTGTCTGCCTACTCTTTAGTCAAAGTTGATGACGATATATCCTGGGCAATCATATCTCAAATAGATGAAGCCGAAGTATTGATTATCCCTAATGGGATTAGAAACTCCATATTGATTCAGGCCATAATATTACTGCTGGGGTTTGTTAGTATTTCGATGCTGCTTGTGAAATTCGGCATAATCAGGCCACTCACTGAGTTTAAAAATACACTAAACCAAATCGCACTCCATAAGGATTTAACGATTGCCTTAAAAACAAATGCACCCAAAGAAATAAGAGAAATGGCCGGAAGCGTTAACGAGTTAATTTATCAGCTCAGAGAATTATTATCTAACGCCAAACAATCTTCAAACGAGAATGCATCAATAGCACATGAGTTATCAACTAGTTCGTTAGGCGTTGGAAACAATGTCGAGAAGTCGGTTACTATCATTAACAATGCTTGTAGTCAGGCAAATGCTATCAATGAAGAAATTGTAAGGGCCATTTCGGACTCTCTAGAGGGTAAAAAAGGTATCGAGAGAGCAAGTGCTACCCTATCCAATGCTCGGGATGAAATTACTCAGTTAACTCACAGAGTGCAAGTCACAGCTGATAAGGAAATTGCTTTAGCTGTCGATATATCTAGATTGTCTGATGAAGCTGGGGAAGTAAAAGGCATACTTCAGGTGATTTCAAATATTGCGGAGCAAACCAATTTACTCGCTCTAAATGCTGCTATCGAAGCAGCCAGAGCTGGTGAGCATGGTCGCGGCTTTGCTGTAGTTGCAACTGAAGTTCGTGGTTTAGCAGCACATACACAATCGAGTCTTGGAGAAATAAATTCAACTATAGTCAAAATTATAAAAACGATTGAAAGTGTCAGTATTGACATGAACTCAAATTCAATTGAAATTAAAGAATTATCAGAAATAGCAAAAGTTGTTGACGGGCAGATCCATGAAACTGTAGTAAAAGTCGATTCGGCCACTGAATTATGTGATAAGACAGTAAAAGATTTTGAGTATACAGGGAAAAGCATTTCTTCCATCGTTGAGAAAGTTGAGGAAATCAGGGCTATTTCATCAACGAATGCTCGAAGCGTAGAGGAGATAGCATCGGCAGCAGAACATCTAAATTCGATGACGGAAGGTCTGAATGCACAACTCGAATCATTTAGAACAGGTTAAAATTATACTCATAGGTGCATCGACTGGCGGCCCGGGACATATTCAAAAAATTATTAAGTCCTTACCGTCAGATTTTTCTGCAGCGGTCATTATTGCACAGCATATTGGTGACGATTTTATACCAAGTTTTGTTAATCAGTTAAAACAAAGTTGTAAGATTGAAATTGAGGCGGTTTCTGGTGATGTTGAAGTTAATCCAGGCAAAGTCTATATCTGCTCGAAAGTGACTGAATTTAAACGGTTAAATCAGCGCACGTCACTCTGCCAAATTGAAGGTAGGGAAGCAAGGTACAACCCCGACATAGATGCTTTGTTTGCATCCGCATCTATTCTGGCTGCCTACCACCCAATCATGAGTATTATATTGACTGGTGTTGGTGATGATGGGGCAAAAGGATCGCAAGTACTTTCGATTGCAGGTGTAACCTGCATTGCCGAAAGTGAAGTGTCTGCAGTAGTTTATGGTATGCCGATGCAAGCCAAGTTATCTGTAGATAATATTTTGGTACAAAGTCTTGACCAAATCATCCAATCTATCGCCGTCTTTGGTCGTTAACGTATGTTCAAGTGGCTCAAAAAGAAAGATCAGTTGGCTGAGGAGAAGATTCTCAAAACAGTGCAATACGAGTTTAAAAACCCACAACCAATAGCCGACTATTTTAAAGTGACAACAGGCATCAACTTTGAAGATCAAATGCCCATATTGAATAGTAAATTAACTAGTTTTTGTAAATTAAGGAAGATTGCAAGTTTTGAATCTTGCCTGACTCAATTGAAAAATAATAAGGAACTGAACCAGGAGCTAAATAATTATTTAACAACTAATGAAACTTACTTTTATCGCGAATTTGGACAAATTGAAGCTTTAGTGGACAAGGTTCGAATCGAGAAGAAATTAGCTAATATTTTGTGTATCCCCTGTTCTACCGGGGAAGAGCCCTACAGTATTGCGATTGCCTTACTAGAGGCAGGAGTTGATCGAAATAAGTTCAATATAGTCGGTATCGATATCAATACCGAAGCAATAGAACGCGCACTAGAAGGCATTTACAATAAACGAGACGTGAGTCGAATGCCCAGCGATTTGATTGAAAAGTACTTTATTCCCAATAATGATAAGTATTTCATTAAGGAAAAAATTAAGTCCATGGTTAAATTTCGATCATATAACCTTTTTAATGAAGACATTGCAGAACTTGGAAGATTTGACTTTATTGTTTCCAGAAATATGTTTATCTATTTTGATCTAGAAACAAAAAAAAGAGCCGCTTTAATTTTAAAGAAAATTCTTAAAAGCCCTGAAGGTCTCATTTTTTATGGCCATGCGGACCTTTACTAAATCAGCCTGATTATATTTAATGATCAGCGTGTTAAATCTGTTTTGCATGAGTAAACCGCCTAGCTTAAGTGATTGAAGGTGAGCAACACAGAATGGCGATTACTCAAGGTGCTTTAGGTAACCATATTTTCTCACTCCTGCCAATATCTTCCTTATTTGGCCTTTAACTTTCCTATGTTCGTGACGGGTCTTATCAGTGGAATGACAGTTTAGGTGTCTATCGAACAAAGTTCAGGAAGGATTGATCATTGACAGCTTCTGGGTTAGCCTCTGAATTATTCATGACTGAGGATTTAAGCATTTGAATAACAACGAAATGACTCTCAGCCATGCTATTTTGGCTTTTGCCTTTACTGCACACTGGGTCACTCATCAAGCTTATGGTTATGAAAATGTAATGGGTTGCTGTCATGGATAGGCGAGGTTTTTTCAAAAATATTGCCGATAAGTCGGCTGAAAGATCAGTTGAAATCGTTAACAACAAAGTCAGTAGGCGTGCTGCCAATTGGATTCGGCCGCCTTATGCGCTGGATGAGACTGATTTTCTTTTGGCCTGTAGTCGCTGTGATCGTTGTGTTGAGGCTTGTCCGCATCAGGTTATATTCAAACTTCCGGAAAGGTTAGGTGCTCAAGTGGCGTTTACCCCCGCACTCGATTTGCTCAAGAAAGGTTGCCATCAGTGTGAAGATTGGCCATGTGTTAATGCTTGTAAAGACATGGCATTGGTTCTACCAAAACCAGGGCCTAATGTCGAGCAGAGTGCAATAGAGCCAGAGCTACCCATGATGGCTCGTGCGGAAATCAATAGTAAAGCTTGCTTGCCCTATAACGGTCTTGAATGCGATGCCTGTGCTGATTCTTGTCCCGTGCCAAGCGCACTGACTTGGGATATGACGCTGCCAATTATCAATTTGTTGCTTTGCACGGGCTGTGGCATGTGTCGTGAAGTTTGTGTTGCAGATCCGAAGGCGGTCAATATTAGGTCACTACATAACTCACTTGGTTACTAAAGTTGATGTTTAACTAGTCGAAGTGGGCGGTTATACGAACTGATTTAGCATTGATTCGAATTGATCTCTATCAACTTCTATTGCGCCAAGCGACATCAAATGTGCAGTTGCCATCTGACAGTCAATTAGTTCATAGCTACCCGAATGAATTAAATGTTGCAGGCACAGTTTCGAGGCATTATTGGCCCGACTAAACATCGACTCACCAAAAAAGACGCTACCCAGTGAAATGCCGTATAGACCACCCACTAGCTGATCATCGGCACCCCAGCATTCAATCGAGTGGGCATGCCCTGCCTGATGCATGGCGAGATAAGCATTGATCATTGGATCGACAATCCAAGTGCCAGCTTGGTCTTCACGGGTCTCGGCGCAATGGCGTATAACGGATGCAAAAGCGAGATTTTGGGTGATTCGATAGGTTTGTTGTCGAATTAGTTTACGCAGACTTTTACTGAGGTGAAAATTGCTCGGTAACAATATCGTTCGTGGTGCAGGTGTCCACCAAAGTATGGGTTCATCGCCACTGAACCAAGGAAATATTCCCTTTCGATAAGCGGCTAGTAACCAGTCGACACTGAGCGCTCCACCCGCTGCAAGTAGCCCGTTAGGCTCATTTAAGGCTAACGAGGTTTCTGGGAAAGAGGGTGGTTGGTTAGACTCCAGCCAGGGGATCATTGCGGTAAGGCGAGTGTTGCATTAATTCGGTTTGATAATTGTTTATATGCTGATTTTCTTGCTTTAAGAAATTCGCGATGGCATCCCGAAATTCGTCATGCGCTATCCAGTGGCCCGACCAAGTTTTGGTCGGCAGGAAGCCTCGGCTGAGTTTGTGCTCTCCCTGTGCGCCTGGGTCAAAATGAGTCAGCCCGTGCTTAATGCAATAGTCGATGCCTTGATAGTAGCAACATTCAAAGTGCAGGTTATTGGCAAACTGCTCACACCCCCATACTCGGCCATATAAGTGCGTATCACTTCGATAAAACAATGAGGCTGCGACAATGTTGCCTTCGCTGCGAGCAGAGCCAACTAATACCTGTGGTGCTAAAGTCTGACCCAAGTGTTGAAAAAAATCGGGCGTTAATGTTGGTGTGCCGTGTTTTCTGTTATAAATACTGGCATAGAGTTCATACACTTTACGCCACTCTTGTTCAGTTAATTCTTCACCCGATTGCATCGCTAGTTCGAAACCATGCTGTGCAGTGGCTTGACGTTCCTTTCGAATGTTCTTTCGTTTTCTCGAACTCAATGTCGCCAAAAAGTCATCAAAATTAGCATAGCGATTATTTTTCCAATGGAACTGAATATCACAGCGTTGCATAATATTGTGTTGTTTTAATGAATCGAGGATTTCTTTTTGGCTAAATAAAATATGCCAAGAACTAAATTGATGCGCCTCACAAAATTGAATGGCGGCTTGGCAGCAATACAACCGGAGCTTTAACTGGTCTTCGTGATCGGGTACTTTTTCAGAATTAACTAAAAAACGGTCTCCAGTGGCGGGTGTATAGGGAATTGCCGTGACTAGCTTGGGATAATAGTCCATACCGCTACGTTGGTAAGCCTGAGCCCAAGCATGATCAAAAACGAGCTCACCGTAAGAGTTTGTCTTTATGTAGCAAGGCAGCGCAGCAATGAGGTCATCGCCATCATGCACGAGACAATGAGCTGATTGCCAACCAAACGGTTCCAGACAACCGAATTTTTCTAGTCCATAGAGGAAAGCGTGTCGGGTAAAAGGATAGCTGTTATTGCCTAGCTTGTCCCAAGCCGACTCATCAATCTCGGCGAGACTATGGCAGATGCTGACGCGCCAATTATTGTTGCGGTTAGTATCTTGGCCGTTTTCGGGTAATTGGAGTGACAACAGCTTAAGCCAATGCGTCTAGGTATTTTTCGGCATCAAGTGCTGCCATACAGCCGCTACCGGCTGAAGTAATTGCCTGACGATAAACATGGTCCATTACATCACCGGCAGCAAAAACGCCTTCAATACTGGTGGCAGTGGCATTGCCATGCAAGCCACTATTAACAGTGATGTAACCGTTGGCCATCTTTAATTGACCTGCAAATATATCGGTGTTTGGTTTATGGCCTATGGCGATAAATATGCCTGTAAGGTCTAGGTTTTTTGTGCTGTTGTCTTGAACATTACGGATACGAAGGCCAGTAACACCCGAATCATCACCTAATGCTTCTTCAAACTGGTTAAACCATTCGATGGTCACATTGCCATTTTTAGCTTTTTCAAACAGTTGATTCTGTAATATTTTTTCTGAACGTAAACTATCTCGACGATGAACTAACGTGACATGAGCTGCAATATTAGATAGGTACAGGGCCTCTTCGACAGCAGTGTTTCCTCCGCCAATAACGGCAACATTCTGATTCTTAAAAAAGAAACCATCACAGGTTGCGCAGGCTGAAACCCCTTTGCCCTGAAACTTTTCTTCCGACGGTTCGCCGAGGTACATAGCGCTGGCACCTGTTGTAATAATTAAAGCGTCTGCGGTATATTCTCCACTATCACCGACCAGACGTTTTGGGGTTTCGTTTAAATATACGGTATGTATATGATCAAACACAACTTCGGTATCGAAGCGCTCCGCATGTTGCTGCATTCGCTGCATTAATCCGGGACCCGTCAATCCTTCAACATCACCAGGCCAATTATCTACGTCCGTCGTGGTCATTAACTGTCCACCAGCTTCTAAACCAGTAATTACCATTGGCTTTAAATTAGCACGAGCGGCATACACGGCCGCAGAATAACCGGCAGGGCCGGAACCAAGAATAATAACGCGTCTGTGCTTTGTGTCTGACATAGTGCTCTCGAGTAATGGTCTGAAATCAATGTTTTGGATCAATTGGCTTGATCAACAATTCGCGCTAATAATAATGCCTAGTGTAATAATGTAAATAAGCGAATCAAAATTTAAAGGCTGGCATAAGCTAAATATCTGTCCAATAGTCTTAATATGACGCTAATATGGGGACATAATTCTAAAGTTCTTGGACAAAACCGAAAGTTATCTAGTTATGGTCCAATATGATCATGTAAAATATCCCTACTTTTTAAAACAACAGCGGTTTATAGACACAACAGTGGCACAGGCAAAAATTAAACGTTCGGCGAGTAGCCCTGAAAAAAAGCTTATGTTTGCAAAACAGATCAGTCAACGCTTACGCGAAGTGGGCATGCTGTTATCGTTT
>JBLHWR010000030.1:0-19402 GCA_047629275.1 Gammaproteobacteria bacterium | reverse complement strand
CATATAGGCGGTAAAGTTGATCGAAGTCCATATCAATAAGCTGCAAAACGTTAGCAAACTCTGAGAAATGCATCATTTTATTAGCAATCGTTGACTGAGCCAACACCTCTATCGCACAGGGAATATCGGTCTCGTTAGCTGGAATCGATAGTTCTTTTATGATCCTTTCAACCACGGCCTGCTTATCAACTTCACGCAACAAGTAATCGCTCATCGCAAAATGAAAGATATCAACTAGCTCTAATCTAACCTGATCAAGATCGGGTTGTTGATGCTTCCACCACTTCCAGCCGTAATGTTCCAGCATTTCGGCACACTCGGTCCAGATAGCACGATACCATTCACTTTTTGCTTGACGCCAATCAGGATTCACTCGTGAATTCATAGCCTCTTGCATATCTAGCATGATTTCAAGTTTATTTTTCATAAAATAGATTGCCGTGGCAGGAGTTGATTGAGAAATAATATAGTTAAATTATGCCGTAAAACCAAAATAATTAGAAACTTAATGTGGCCCTAAAATAAAAATATAGACAGGACAATTCATAAAAGGCGGCCACTTTTTGGTTATTAGTATTTAAAACTAATCAGTTCCTTAAATATACCAATAGAACAGAGCCGCTCATACTTCCCAAAAATCAAGATGCACATAAGTGGCTAGGATGCATGTTTAACTGCCGACGAATACCAAAGGGGTTTAACCTACCAATAACTTCATCTATTAGTGCGGTGGAGTGGAGCCTTCAATAAAATTAATAATAGCAAGTCAGTCAATATAATAACAGGAAAGCCCTCTTTCATAATCAAACCAGACAAGCTACTTAGCTACTTAGCTATTAAGCATAACAAACTGTGACTATCACCAAATTTATCAACTTAAACCAAAATTATTATTAATTATCAGTTTTCACTGAAGCAGACATGCAAAATCTGTAATGGCACATGCTTCATTTTTTAAAACTATCAAATATTGACTTTTATTACCCAATACTTATAGATTGGCAACAAATCTAGAGAGGCTAAAAATGCTTTGGGGTTTACACCCATGACGATTCAGATCGGGGCACCATGATAATCCCAATTATTGTTGCAAAAAACGGTGAAGGCTTACCACTTTATTAACCAGTGCCAATCATGGTGACGAATACGAGAGTCCCATTGTTCTGTATGACCTTTCACAAAGTAGTAATGCCAACGAATTGACTGGCAGAGTTATTATTGTGCCAGACATGAATTATCCCACATTTCGGGCGGGTAAACGTACATCGCCGATTGATGGCGGCAATATGAATCGAGTTTCCCCGGCAACTCTGTTGGCACACTCATGGAAACAATTGCTGACTTATTCCACGTCAAATCAACGACCGCCATGCAGCTAAGGGCTTTCATGCCACAGAAGGTGAACTCAATGAAACTGTTCCTCCTCGATTCGTAACTGCCTGGGATAGTAAAATAGAGGATATTGATAATTTGATTGCCACTGTTAAATTATATAGTGGCGAAGATTGAATGCTACTGTAGAATTTTCCACCTGCGATTCAACGCTTGGCACAACATTCCTAGAGAACAATCATGAGCACTGATCAATATTGGCTATACGTGGCAGTTACTAGCATTTTCATGCTGTCTCCTGGGCCTTCTGTGGTTTTGGTAATCAGCAACAGTGTAAAATTTGGTACCAAAAAAGCTATGACTGGAGCGTTCGGAAATGTTTTAGCCTTTCAAGTGTTGGTTATATTAAGTGCTTTAGGTTTAGGGGTTATCCTAACGGCATCTAGTCATTTATTTTACATTTTAAAAATGATTGGTGCTGCTTACTTGGTGTATTTAGGCCTAAAATTATGGTTTTCATCGACCGTTAATTATAGTCGTGGCATGGATAGTTCAGCACATACAATCAGTCGAGCCTCACTCTTTAAGCAAGCCTTCTTTGTTACATCTTCAAATCCTAAAGCCCTGATATACGTCAGTGCGCTATTACCTCAGTTTATTAATCCTGAACAATCACTTTTTACCCAAGTACTCATTCTTGGCTTAACCGCAGCTGTGCTACAGCTTTTGACTTTTTTGATTTATGCGCTGATTGCTGGCCGATCAAAACAGTTTTTTCAGAACGAACAAAATCAACTCACCTTCAATCGCATCAGTGGTATAACATTTATAGGGTTTGGTACAGCCTTAGGTTTATCAGAGAGCAATAGCTAAATGGGCCTCGCTTGGCGCCAAAAAAAAGCACTTTGTGTGGGCTAAAAAAGAGCACCGTTGGTTAGCTATTATTAACAGTCTATTAATAACATGGAATCAATTAGGATGCTTAGATGACACTTGAACAGTACTGAAAGCTTTGGACAATCTCAATATTTTCTATATTTTTGATGACCTCCTTGCTGAGAGACCACATCACGACATAGATACCTCATCCCACATTCTAGAGCACTCATATTTTCTCAATCAAATCCGACTCTGTGCTGATTATTAACATTTGCTTTGCGTCTCAGAAGTGGAAACTTCAGACCCAGTGCTAATCAAGTGATTGATTTACTCTTGTTCAATCTTGTTCACACCCAATGACGAGTCGATTACGACGACGCAATATATATATTTGACCCTATATGTACAGGGTGGATTCACTACGGTGAAATTACTGACGTCCTTTACTATCGAGTATCTGGTTTACTTTTTTACCACATCTAAGCTGGAAGGAAATGGTGGAATTTCAGTAAAGAAAAATATCAACTATGATTAAAGCCGTTAAACGGGATGATTTAAAGGTGTCGGCTAAATTCGACGTATTCATTTGCATGGTATCCTGACCTTCCTGAGTGACTACCTTACGAACCAAACGACAGAAGCGCTTTGACATCATTTTGAGCTCGGGGAAGTTTCCCGCCTCCAGGCATAACCGTTAGATAGTCAGGCCAACTGGCTAACTAACGGTTAAAAGTTTTATTCCTTACGCATGTGAGGAAACAAAATAACGTCACGAATCGTTGGCGAATCAGTCAGCAGCATAACCAAACGGTCGATACCAATACCCTCACCCGCCGTCGGTGGCAAACCATATTCAAGAGCGCGAATATAGTCTGCATCGAAATGCATTGCCTCATCGTCACCCGAATCCTTTTCTGCCACTTGCTGCTGGAAACGCTCGGCCTGATCTTCTGGATCATTTAATTCAGAGAAACCATTCGCCAACTCACGGCCACCGACAAAAAACTCGAAACGGTCGGTGACTAGTGGATTGTCATCGTTACGTCTCGACAAGGGTGATACTTCGGTTGGATAAGCGGTAATAAAGGTCGGTTGCATTAACAGGTGCTCTACAGTCTCGTCGAATACTTCCATCAGTAACTTACCTGCACCCCAACTGGTTTGAGTTTTAATTTTTAGCTGCTGACAAATTGTTCTGCAATAGTCTAGATCATCCAACTGAGTAGCATCAAGATCGGGATTAAACTTCATCACAGCTTCAGATACGGTCATACGTTGGAAAGGCTGTTCCAAATCAATAGCCTCTTCCTGATAAATAATTTGCATACTGCCAACCACTGATTGCGCCAGTTTACGCAGCATGTCTTCAGTCAAATCCATCAACTGTATATAGTCTGCATAGGCTTGATAAAACTCGATCATGGTGAATTCGGGGTTATGCCTTGTCGACAGACCTTCATTGCGGAAGTTACGATTAATTTCAAACACTTGCTCGAGACCACCAACAACTAAACGCTTGAGATATAGCTCAGGTGCGACTCGTAAATATAAATCCATATCGAGTGCATTATGATGCGTCACAAAAGGTCTTGCTGTCGCACCACCGGGAATAACATGCATCATCGGTGTTTCTACTTCGATATAGCCCAAGTCCATCAAATACTGGCGCATAAAATGAATGGTTTTGCTGCGTGCAGCAAACACGCGTCGAGAATCCTCATTCATGATTAAATCGGTATAGCGTTGACGGTATTTTTGTTCTTGGTCAGTTAGGCCATGAAACTTTTCAGGCAAAGGTCTAAGCGCTTTGGTAAGCAGCTCGATCGAACTGACCTTGATGGTTAGTTCGCCAGTTTTAGTTTGGAATAAAACACCATTGACACCATAAATATCCCCAATATCACTATGCTTGAAGGCTTCATAAGCCTCTTCGCCAATTACATCGAGCTTTAAAAATATCTGAATTCTTCCAGACATGTCTTGCAAATTAGCAAAAGACGCTTTGCCACTCACTCGCTTGAGCATCATGCGCCCAGCTAGTTGGACGGATACCGCTTTCTCTTCTAATACTTCGCGCGATAATTCGCCGTAGCTGTCCTGCAACTGACCAGCAAAGTGTTCACGTTTAAACTGGTTTGGATAGGCCTGCCCTTGCGCTCGAAGCTGATTGAGTTTTTCACGTCGTTGCGCAATATATTGATTTTCATCTACAGCCGGTTCGTTTGTTAGACTTTCATCTGCTTTCTGATTCATTTTATATCCTGTGCTATTGCCCGCTTTTCAGGCTAGCTTCAATAAATTGGTCCAGAGAGCCATCCAGCACCGCCTGGGTATTACCGGTTTCAACACCAGTTCGTAAATCTTTAATGCGCGACTGATCCAGCACGTAAGAACGGATCTGACTGCCCCAGCCAATATCGGATTTAGTGTCTTCAACATTTTGCGCCTTTGCATTACGCGCTTGCAACTCAAGCTCATATAGTTTGGCTTTGAGCTGCTTCATCGCGGTTGCTTTGTTTTTATGCTGTGACCGATCGTTTTGGCACTGCACCACGGCATTGGTAGGAATATGCGTAATTCGCACAGCAGATTCAGTCCGGTTGACATGCTGACCACCTGCACCACTGGCACGATAGACATCTATCCGAAGATCAGCTGGGTTAATTTCAATATCGATATCATCATTCACCTCTGGTGAAACAAAGGCTGCTGCAAAAGATGTATGACGCCGACTGCCGGAATCAAACGGTGACTTACGCACGAGACGATGGACACCTGTTTCGGTACGCAACCAACCGTAGGCATAAGCACCCTCAAATCGAATGGTCGCGCTTTTAATGCCCGCTACGTCCCCAGCCGAAATTTCGATAAGCTCAGTTTTGAACCCTTTCGCTTCACCCCAGCGTAAATACATGCGCAGAATCATATTGGCCCAGTCCTGAGCCTCGGTTCCACCAGAACCTGACTGAATATCCATATAGGCGTTACACTCGTCCATTTCGCCCGAAAACATACGCCTAAATTCAAGCTCAGCCACTGCCTTTTCGACAATGGCTAAATCTGATATTACTTCCTCAACCGTGAGCTCATCGTCTTCAACTATGGCTAGCTCTAATAACTCAGTTGCATCAGCTATAGCATGTGTACTGACATCTAATCCATTGACCACAGCCTCTAGGATCGATTTCTCTTTACCTAATCTTTGTGCCAATTCTGGATCATTCCAAATATTAGGATTTTCTAGTTCGAGTAAAACTTCTTCAAGTTTCTCTTTTTTAGTATCATAGTCAAAGGTACCCCCGTAACAAATCGATTCGAGAACATAAATCTTCGATATGCAGCGTAATTTGATTAGTCTCCAAAATGGTCACTCACGAGTCAAAGATCGGCATTCTACCTGATGTTTAAGGCCTTGCAATGCTGTAATTTTCATGATGTTAAGCTAAAAGGAATAAGATCAAAATACTTCACTCAAAAGTATAGCAACTTGATTAAAAATGAAGTATTATTCTTTCGAAAATGAGACTAATAAATTTATATTAGTTATAAAACACCCCAATTGCAGCCCTGACACCGCAAATTACAGTAACTGAGACAATTCAAATTCCCGCTCTCCTTAAGAAAAAGTATTTATTGCCAATGTTATTACTCGAAAGCAAAGCCAAAACTATCAAATAAGATAAATCATTTTATATTCCATTCTATTTATTAACCCTTTCATAGGTCGCTCATTGATAAAACAAGCCAAGAGCATCCTAGATTTCACTTTAAGAGGTAAACAGTGAGCCAAAGCGATACCGATATACAACTCCAAGTTTGGAAAGATCTAGCAATTAGCAAGCAAATTCTAATGGGTGCTGCCACTTCTGCCTTGGGTCTTAAATCCGAATGCACCACATCAGAGTTGAAGGAAGCGCTTAATCAAGCAATTGAACGTGCCAAAGACGCCGATATTAGTATTTTAGCAACACGCGAAAAGACTAATCAGGAATTAGCCGATATGGCTCAACAGGTTTCTGTTAGCAATAAAGCACGTGAAGCTGCTGAAGCTCAAATTGCTGTAGCCGACAAAGCACGAGAAACTGCCGAACGACAAATGACCATTGGCAAATCTGAAAATATCGATACAGTTAAAAAGGCCCGTGCTGATGTTGCTGATAAGCAAGCACAATTAAAAGCAATCTCTAAAGCATTAGCCGACACACCTGAAAATGTCGTCAAAAAACTGAAAATTCTTAAAAAGCAAAAACTAGATGAATCTAAAGCTAAAGCACAAGCTGAAGCCAAGTTACTATCGATACGTAAAGAAAAAACTAAAGCTGAAGCAGAGTTAGAGACTCAAAAGGAACTCGCGCAGCAAGGTGCAGGGCTAGTAGCTCAAATTCGTGAACTTCATGCCTTGTGTGAAGAAGCCAATAAAAAGATAGAATCACTCAGCGAAGATAAAGTAGACATACTGAAAGTTATTGCATTAGATGAAGAACTTTTGGAAGGTCTAGAAAAAATCCTACCTGATGCAGAAAAAGACACAACTAAGAAAAAAGCAAAAGTTAAGAAAAACTCAAAAAAAGGGTAGTCCTTAATTTGCTCTCCGTAGCAAATGTAAACCAATCGTTCTGATGGCAGTTATAGTCCAAAGTTAAAAACTAGACTGCCTTGTTTATTAATGTAATCGTATTTTAGTTATCACACCTATTGTCTAATTTCATAACTTCAATAATTTTTCACTTGTCATAAGACCAGTAACAAATTAAATGTTCATCGGGATTATATTTCACCAATTTATTTTAGTGGATGACGGTTATTCCACCTCTAGCACTAATCAAAATTAGTTAGCTTCAGTTTTCAACTTTTTAAATACAACCAATCAGTTGAGCCCTACTAAGTTAACACCTAAGCGTCTGAGATGTAAAATCCAACGGTTTTTTAGTAAGCTTTTATACTTGATTAAAAATTTTTCTCATTGAAGATCAATTAGTTAAAGTCAGGCCCTGCTTAAGAAAAACTAACTTCACCTGCCCGTTAGTTTTCACTGTTATCGTAAAGTACGACACAAACTTAAACCTGTGTCATTTTCTCTGATTCAGTTATATAGTTAAATTTTATTTGTTCCAAATCAACAAGAAAACCAGAGTCTCTGTCATAATCATCCAATGCCATAAGACCAATAGTGACAGTTAATCCAGTGGCAAACTTTTTAATATTTCTACTCATATTAATCAGCATTTGAGAAAGTCTGTCTTTAAATTGAAGAAATCCTAAGGCGGTATTAATGTCGACTTGTAATCCGTCACTATTACCATAATTAAATTCGAACTTGCTTCGATAGCCTTTTTTCGGAACAGAACTAATATAGAAAAAACTAACGACCTAGATAAAGCGCCGAGTCATACTCTTGCCAAACTGAATATTTGTGCATGATCGTTTTAAATTCGTTTGATTCGATTAATGTGTTGAGCCAACGCTTGACCAAATTGTAGTCACTTTGTATAAACCAGTTAGGTTCAACACCAACAAATTGACGAATAAATGGGAAGATTGCAATATCAGCAAACCTAATTTGATCATCAACCAAATAGAGGTGCAGAAGCAATCGTTTTTCGAGTAAATTTAAAAAAGTCTCCGCATTTTGACGATGCTTAAGTTCGCTTAACTCAGGATGCCTATCGGCATACTTGTACTTATCTAACAATGGCTTGAAATAATTATCGCTTTGTTCAATGAGTTGGTCGCTGACGTGACTATTTTCAAGCCAATGGCTAGGGTCTGCAATAGATAACGCCCAACGCATGATATCGAGACTTTCGTCGATTACCCTGCCCTCTGATAGCTGCAAAACCGGCACGGTTGCTTTAGGAGACAAGGTTAACAGTGCCTGTGGCATATCGGAGAGTTTTACTTCGCGAAGTTCAGGTTTAATACCACAATGCAGTAAAGCCATCCTAGCCCGCATGGCAAATGGACAACGGCGAAATGAATATAAAATTAGTGTAGTGTTCAATATTTTGTCTCGATCAATATTTTTTCAACTCAAGCCTTGCAACTTAGCACAATTAAATTGTTCGAACCAAAGATGTTAAAGTCAAACACATAAAACTAAAGTTTGAAAAAGTTGTTTCAACTTTAATCGATAAATCGATAAATCGATTACAATTTATTAACCACACTTATTTAACTACATTAACCAGTTTACCTATATGTTTGATAGAACGAACTCAGAAACAGAATTATTTCAAGAAGATATTCAAAATGTCATTTCAGGAATTGAAGGCATTATCCTCGGTAAGCCTGAACAAATAAGACTTGCCGTGACCTGTTTATTGGCTCAAGGCCACTGTTTAATTGAGGATTTACCTGGCGTTGGCAAAACCACACTGTCACAAACTATTGCTCAAGTGTTTGGCCTAAATTTCAACCGGATTCAGTTCACCAGCGATCTACTACCGGCGGATATTCTTGGGGTATCAATCTTTGACGCAAATCAACAAGTGTTTAATTTTCATCCGGGTCCCATATTTTCGCATTTTGTGCTTGCCGACGAAATCAATCGAGCAACACCCAAAACACAAAGCGCACTGCTCGAAGCAATGGAAGAAAGGCAAATTACCGTTGAAGGTATTACATATCCGTTGGATGCACCCTTTTTTGTCATTGGTACGCAAAATCCTCTAGATCAATCAGGCACTTTTCCTCTGCCAGAATCACAACTCGATCGGTTTATGATGAAGATTCAACTGGGCTACCCTGATGCCAAAGCCGAACGTGCTTTATTGTCTGGGGATAATCCACGTGACGTCATGAAAAATATGCCTTCTGTTATAGATATTAAAAAACTGCGGGAAATTCAACAGGCCGTTGGCAATATTCATTGTTCCGATTCACTGCTAGATTATGTGCAGCGCCTGATCCAAACGTCTCGGAACCCTGGCTTGTTTTTATATGGTATTTCACCGCGTGCGGGCTTAGCAATTGTAAGGGCTAGCAAGGCCTGGGCATTAATGGCTGGTAGGCCTCATGTCGAGCCAGGTGATGTGCAGTCGGTATTTACATCTGTTAGCTGTCATCGCCTCATAGGTACTGAGCAACATAGTCAATCGATTGAAGTATTGATTAGAGATATGCTAAACCAAGTTGCCATACCTTAAGGCGATGGATATTGCCTGATGGCGTTAAACTTATTTTCCCTGCCAGCGCCCGTTCGTCGCTATATTGACGACTGGTTTTCGCGCCATAATCCACCCAGTTACGACCGTATTGAGTTACATAATCGTCGACTCTATATCTTGCCCACGCGGTTCGGATATTTGTTTGCCGCTATGTTGGTGTTATTATTTCTTGCCGCGATTAACTATCAAAACAGTATGGGGTTTGTTTTAACCTTTATGCTCACTGCGCTAGCAATTGTTAGCCTATGGCAAACGCACCGAAATATACTCGGGCTAGAGGTTTATCTACAAACACCAAAACCTGTTTTTGCTGGAGAAACTTGTGATCTGTATTTTAAGATCAGCCATCGTAACAAGTTATCTCGCTATGCGATTGGCATTCAATACGCAGATCAAACACCCGTTTATTTAACAATCGAACCAGACAGCCAAGCACAAGCGGTAATTAAAGTACCAAGCGCTAAACGCGGCCAGTTTAAACCAAAGGGACTAACTGTATTCACGCGATATCCGACCGGTTTATTACATGCATGGGGCTGGCTCAAATTTGATATTCCTATTGTAATTTACCCAACACCTCTTGCTAGTTCGACATTGCAACATCATAGACTCGATCAACTAGAGGGTAGAGCAACAATCCATACTATCGATGGGGATGACTTCGCTGGGCTTAGAGAACACAGAGAAGGTGAATCTCTTCGCCATGTTTCCTGGAAGGCTTATGCCCAGGGTAAAGGCTTATTAACTAAAACTTTTCAGGGCCATGCTCTTCCCTCCTTTTGGATCGACTGGTTTCATCTAAGGCATGATTCGATTGAATCGAAGCTATCAGAAATGACCGCTCTTGTGCTTTTAGCCGACGCTAATAAACAAGAATATGGTATTAAACTGCCCAACAGCACCATTGAAAAACATCTCGGTACTGCCCATAAAAAGGCATGCTTACTGGCGATAGCGACTTTTAACCAAGTTGATTTTGGACAAGACTTTGATCCAACGCTAAATAAAAAAATCCAAGCCCAATCCTAATGCAAGTTCAGAATAAACATCATTTAACAGTCAAGAATATTCCGCAGGAAGTTGCCAGCCAGGCTTCTATTTTTGCAGTTTGTGTCTGTTTTTTATTTTCTATTGCACCCCATTTTTTTCACCTCCCTTTGTGGGTCAGCGGATTCGTTATCGTTGCCCTAGGTTGGCGCATTTTGCAAAACTGGGGAATGATAAAGGCGCTATCAAAATGGATTATCGTACCTTTGGTTATATTTGGGGGTGTTGGCGTGTTTGCCGAATACTGGACGATTGTTGGGCGAGATGCTGGATTAGCATTTCTGACAGTAATGATGTCGCTTAAATTCCTCGAGACTCGTAATCATCGTGACTTGCTGATTTTGATTTTCCTCTGCTATTTTTTAATCGCCACACATTTTCTGTATTCGCAAAGTATTTTAACAGCTGCATTAATGTTGGCCACATTACTGGTAATTACCTCGACTCTGGTATTAATCAATCAACGTGATGACAAACTATCGCTCATGATAGGAGTAAAAGCCAGCGCCAGATTAATATTAGTGTCGATCCCTTTAATGCTTATTTTGTTTCTGTTAGTGCCCCGTATCTCTGGGCCTTTATGGGGCCTGACCAACGATCAGCGAGGGGGCATTACCGGGTTGAGTGATAGCATGTCACCAGGAAAAATCAGCCAATTGATTCGAAGTAATGAAGTGGCTTTTCGAGTCAGTTTTAAAGGGAATATTCCGGCTCAGTCTCAACTCTATTGGCGTGGTCCGGTGATGGCGTTGTTTGATGGCACCCGATGGTCACAGTCAGAACGAAGTAACATCGATCGTCTTAACATTACTTTGTTTGATGAACCAACTGAATACACGGTCACGCTGGAACCCAATGGTGAACGTTGGTTGTTGGCGCTCGATATGCCAACCCAGATAGTTGCCGATAGTCAAATGACAGCCGACTTTCAGATCACCGCTAAGAAACCAATTAATGATTTGCTGCGTTATACAGTGCAATCAAGCCTACGCTTTCAAGCGGGTCTCGATGAGACTGAAAAGTACCTCCAATTAACCTCTGAGTATCCTGCCAATCAAAATTTAAAAACAATTGCACTAGGGAAGTCGATAGCGCGTCAATACGATAAGCCGGAGGATGTTGTTAACCATGTATTGAACCTGTTTCGTACCCAGCCATACTTTTATACACTCTCCCCGCCAGCGCTTAGAGGTGATACGGTTGATCAGTTTTTATTCGAAACACGGCGTGGTTTTTGTGAGCACTACGCCGGCAGTTTTGCTTTGCTCATGCGAGCTGCTGGTATTCCATCGCGCATCGTTGCGGGCTATCAGGGTGGTGAATTTAACAAGCTTGGCAATTATCTGATCGTTCGGCAATCGGATGCTCATGCATGGACAGAAGTTTGGATTAAAAACAAAGGGTGGATTCGGGTTGACCCAACGGCAGCTGTATCGCCTGACAGAATCGAACTGGGCTTAGATGAAGCGTTACCAGACGAAGTATCAAGCTTTCGCATTCAAAATAGAAACCCACTGTTTGGTAATTTCCTGTTTCGTTGGGACAGCCTCCAAAATAACTGGAATAACTGGGTTTTGAATTATGATGAACGCAAACAAAGTGATTTTTTGCAGCAGTTAGGAGTGGGTATTGAAGACACGAGCGATATGATATTTGCGTTAGTTTTTATGTTACTAATTGTGACTGGGCTTTACTGGTTTCTAGACCGGTATCGGGCCAGGCCAGCCAAACCTGCCAGAATCGAACAACATTTTAATCGGTTATTAAAAAAGCTAACAAAAGTCGGACTTGAAAAGAGACCTGCAGAGGACTCTCGTAATTTTTTAAATCGTATAGCGGTGAGTAAACTTGTCAAAACAACCGAAGTTGAAGTGATTATCAACCTTTATAATCAAATCAAATACGGCCCAAGTCATACAAGTGAGAACACGAATAAATCAGATTTAAAAACGTTCAACTTACTTATTAAAAATTTTCAGACCTAACCAACATCGCCTAAAAGTTACCTAGACCCTAATTTGCAGCCAGATCACCTGTAAAATATTGTTCTTTCACTAGTGCAATTTTATCCCGTGTCTTAGCGGCATCTTCAAACTCAAGGTTTTGAGCATGTTGATACATTTTATTTTCAAGTTTCTTCAGGGCTTTATCTAACTGCTTGGCACTAAGACCGTTGTATTCTTTTGTTGCCTCAGCAACTTTATCTGAATGACTTTGACGTTGATTAAAGTTGCTTCCATAACCGACATCCATGACGTCCGTAACGCGTTTAACTATGCCCACGGGGGTGATGTTGTTATCACGATTAAAAGCTTCTTGCTTCTCTCGACGCCTGTCGGTTTCATCCATTGCTCTTTGCATCGAGCCGGTTATCTTGTCCGCATACAGAATAGCCTTGCCATTGATATTGCGGGCGGCTCGTCCCATAGTCTGTATCAATGCCCTGTCAGATCGCAGAAAACCTTCCTTATCAGCATCCAGAATAGCAACCAGTGAGACCTCTGGAATATCAAGACCCTCGCGCAATAGGTTAATTCCAACCAGCACATCGAATTCACCCAGCCTCAAGTCACGAATGATTTCCATGCGTTCTACGGTATCGATATCCGAATGTAAGTATCGAACTCGTACTCCATGTTCCGACAAATAATCAGTCAAGTCCTCAGACATGCGTTTAGTGAGTGTGGTGACCAGCACCCGTTCAGATATAGCGGCGCGCTTATTGATTTCAGACAAAACATCATCAACCTGTGTGGTTGCTGGTCGGATCTCGATTGGGGGATCGACCAGACCTGTCGGTCGAACCACTTGCTCAACAACCGCACCACTCATTTTTGCTTCATGTGCCCCTGGGGTGGCCGAAACATAAATGGTTTGTGGTGCTTGACGCTCGAACTCTTCGAAACGCAAGGGACGGTTATCGAGCGCTGAGGGTAATCGAAAACCGTACTCGACCAACGTTTCTTTGCGGGAGCGATCACCTTTATACATGCCGCCAATCTGAGGGACGGACACATGACTTTCGTCGATGAATAAAAGGCAATCATCCGGTAGATAATCAAACAACGTTGGCGGCGCTTCATTCGTCTGGCGCCCCGATAGGTAGCGTGAATAGTTTTCAATGCCATTGCAGTAACCTAGCTCACGCATCATCTCTGTATCATAGTTGACGCGTTGTTCTAGGCGTTGTGCTTCGACAAGCTTGTTGTTTCCATTCAGAACAATCAGACGCTCTTTTAATTCTTCTCGGATATGTTCGATTGAATTTAGGATGGTTTCACGCGGTGTGGCGTAATGGGTCTTAGGATAAATGGAGACTCGTTTGACTGTTTTTAAAATTTCACCGGTGAGTGGATCAAAGATACTGATCTTTTCAACTTCCGCGTCAAACAGTTCTATTCTGACTGCATCGCGATCAGAGTCAGCCGGATGAACATCGATAACCTCACCACGAACTCGGTAAGTGCCACGCTTTAATTCGATATCATTGCGTTTATATTGCAGTTCGGCCAAACGGCGCAGGATAGTACGTTGATCAATTTCGTCGCCAACCACGACATGCAGCAACATTTTTAAATAAGCCTTAGGATCACCCAAACCATAAATGGCCGAAACCGAAGCAACAATAATGGTATCGCGCCGCTCGAATAACGACTTAGTCGCAGATAACCGCATTTGCTCAATGTGCTCATTCACCGACGCATCTTTTTCGATAAAAGTATCGGACGCAGGCACATACGCTTCAGGCTGATAATAGTCATAGTAAGAAACGAAGTATTGCACCGAGTTATGAGGAAAAAATTCTTTCATTTCCCCATAAAGCTGCGCAGCGAGGGTTTTATTATGCGCCATGATAATAGCTGGTCTACCCAACTGCTGAATGATATTAGCGGCGGTAAAGGTCTTTCCAGATCCAGTAACACCTAACAATGTTTGGTGTGTCAGGCCGTCATTAATGCCCGTAATTAAATCAGCTATAGCTTTTGGCTGATCACCGGCAGGCGTGTAATCAGTAACAAGTTGAAAGGGTTTACTCATTCATTGGGGTGTCTATTTATTGCGCTGTAAAAAGATTTGGCTAGTGATAACCTGAAAGGCTATATTTTGCGAAAGCTAAGTGTATCTATTCAAGGCAGGCTGTCTATATTTTTTACTAACCGAGTATTGCTAATAAGAACACGAAGATTGATGCCTAATAAAATTACCCATGCACTTAACCATTATCATTTAGAAGCCAATGGCTATTCCAAGTGAGAGAGATTAAACCATGACTTGAACAGGCATTAAATTAAACGCAAAAACAATGTAAAAAAACATCATATACCGTTTGCCGTAACAAACCGAATACTTTAATATACGCATCCTCAATTCCCCGATAGCTCAGTTGGTAGAGCAATTGACTGTTAATCAATGGGTCCCTGGTTCGAGCCCGGGTCGGGGAGCCAAATAAAATGAAAGCCGCTTATGAGATCACTCGAAGCGGCTTTTTTTTGCGCTAAAATTAACATTAAATTAATGGGCTGGAGCCGAACTGAGAGCCACTCCCTCTTTCAGGCCAATCAGATATGGCCATTTTCGCCCCGAGATTCATAGACTATTAGTTTTTTGGACTTTGAATATCGGCTGGATCAGGTATTTGATTTAGCGTACCTTCATTTTTTAGCTATGATCAATCAAATAACCTGAATTACCAATGTCCTCTTTTGTTAAGAGTTGTCATATTGCCTCTAATTAGGTGGTCAAGTTCACTATGTCACTGCAGGTTGCCAAAGAACTGCGAATCGAAATTGATGTGTTGTCTAGAGCCAATACATTCGCCGATGTCGAGCGTGCTCTGTCAAATTAAGGCAGTACTTTGTCATTATGGAAAAGTATCAGAGGTAAATCATTACGGAGAGTCTTAACTTCGTGACGCAGGCTTTTAAGCTCAGTTCGCTCGTCTACTGATTAGGTTATACCCGCTTTTTGTTCTCGACATTCTCTTTCCATCGATAGAGCATCTTTGTTGCTACACCTAGGGCTTCTACCGCTTTCGGGACGTAATAACCTTGTTCAGTGACCAATGCCACGGCTTCTTCTTTAAACTCTTTTGGGTACTGCTTGTAACTGCGCTTTTGCGCCATAATTAACACCTCGATGATTGACTATATTGTCTCTCTTAAAAGTGTCCTGTTCCATTAGACCAGGACAGTTGGCACTTGTTGAGATAATGTGGAGGTTAAACGTTTTTTTGGAGGTCTTAAGCATGATTGGATATTTAAAATCCTTCATTTATTAACTAATCACCTACTGACAATATTATTTTCTGCTCTGTCAAGAGGGATTTTAATGAGGACATTAAAGCCTTAGTCAGAATATAAGGCCCTCCCCTAGGATACTCATAATATACCGCGAATATGGCTCGATTTTTAAGTTAATGAGGACTAGCGAGAGGTGTTATTAATCTATAGCAGGTTCATTGCGCTTTTGGCTTTGACGGTAAACTGGAGTTACTATTAATAGGGGATTGAGAATTATATTTTATCTTTATTAAAGTGCATAACTAATAACAATGTTGTCAGACTAAACTGGGGAGTAAGTATTACTCATTTAATTAACGCCCTTACCTTTTCAATCAATAGGGACAGATCTATTGGTTTGGTAATGTATGCATCAGGAAGCAGGTGAGCCGTTGCGAGTTTATCTCGTCTATCATTTAACGCAGTTAAAAATATAAACGGAATATCTTTTTTATTTGGGTGATTGTTACGTAACTCTTCCAGAAGTGAGTATCCGGACTTACCCTCCATCATCCTATCACACAGAATTAGGTCCACTGATTCGGTGAGTATCAACTTGAGGCCAGAATTTCCATTCTGTGCTTCAATTACTTCAAATCCCTCTGTAGTTAAGGCATCAACTATTTCGAAGCGTTGTGCGTCGTCATCTTCTATGCAGAGTATTTTAATCATAATAAAAAGTTCCTTATTAGTATCACAAGAGACATTATTCCATCTATGTTTAAATAATTAAATGTTTAAATTTTCAGTCTGCCAACTTCAAATAAATTTCATCAAACTGACCGGCCACTCTTCGAAGAATATTAATGAGTTCTCGATCAAAGTGTGAAGGCTCAGTTCTACTGTCACCATCGAGCATGATTGACAGCATTTTTTCCTGATCAAACTCTGGTTTGTAAGGACGTTTTGATCGCAATGCATCATATACGTCAACCAAGGCCGTGATCCTAGACTCTACGGGTATTTCATCCTCTTTAATAACCCACAGGATAACCACTGCCATCCCAGCGCTCATGATGATTTTTGGCAATATTGGCGGCAACCAACATAACAGGGTGATTAGAATGAGACAAAATATCGTACCCATTCTGAGCATGTTCTTTCATGATGACAACTTCATCTGAATCCAATTTAGCTGGTTCCAGTAAAATATGATCTGGCGTACCGATCTTACCTACATCATGCAAAGGCGCTGCAAGAAACATTAGGCTCTGGCGGGCTTTCGACCAGCCAAGTTCTTTGGCGATGACTTGAGCGTATTCGCCGATTCGACGTATATGATTACCCGTTTCTGGGCCCTTGTATTCAGCCGCTCCGGCAAGGCATTCTAACGACTCGCCATAGGCGCTTTCGAAATTATCAAGGAGCTTTTGTATTTCCAGTGTTTTGGTTTGAACGTCTGCTTTTAGGCTAGCTTCATATTGGCGACTAGCGCGTTTCAAAAAAACTAATTCTTCCACCCGACGAACAACGTGAACCAGGTGTTCCTGACCAGGGGGCTTTTCAAGAAAAGCGATAGCGCCTAGTTTCAAAGCATATATGGTGTCTTTTAACCCACCATGACCCGTTAAGATGATAAATTCAAGATGGCGGTTTTGACCGACTACAGACTTTACATTTCTGATCATTTCCAAACCTGATTTTTGAGGCATGATGATGTCAATCAACACAATAGTGATATCCAGATCCCGACACAGGACATCAAGCCCTTCTTCACCGTTTGACGCTTCAACACAGTCGAAACCTTCTTCGGTTAAACATTTAACAAGCTCTTCGCGAATTTCTGATTCATCTTCAACAATGAGAACCTTAGTTTTCAAAGCAGTCATTAAGTTGATTCCAACACTAACTTTACTTTTTCTATAAGGGTTTCTATGTTGAGTGGCTTTTTCAAAAAGGGGTAAAATGAAAGATCAATGCCGTTTTTTTCAATCGTGGGATGGGCATGCCCTGACATGACGATAAACTTTATTTTTTGCTCCAACGTAGTTTCAACGATTTTGATCAAGTCAGCACCCGTTCCCCCCGGCATCCTTAAATCTGTAAGAACAAGTGCAATTCCAGGCGTCGTGTTAATCATTACAACGGCAGCCTTTACATTACTTGCAACAACACAATCATAACCCTCATCCGTTAAGGTTTCTGCTGCCTCTTCAAGAATGGTATCTTCATCATCAACAATTAGTATTTTTATTGGAATAACCCTTCTCCTTACAATAACTAACAACCAACAACTAATTAGCTAGCTATCGGTAGAGTAACGACGAACCGTGCACCATTATCAACGTTTTCAGCAATAATTGTGCCATTCATGTCTCGGACTATACCATAACTGACCGACAGACCTAAGCCTGTACCTTTGCCCATTTCTTTAGTCGTGTAAAATGGCTCAAAGATGCGCGATAGTTTGTCCTCGGGAATACCTGGGCCAGTATCCTCTGAAGAGATTTGAACAAATCCATCCTCTTCAAATACTCGCAAAGTAATTTTCGCGTCTCTTTCTACTTCAACTGTAGCGTCTCTGGCATTGGTCAACAAGTTCAAGATAACTTGTTCCATTTGTATCGTATGGCCCATAATACAGCCGCAATTTTCGCCAAACTCAGTCACAATTTCTATCCCTGCCAATCGTAATTGTTCTCCCATTAGGTCAAGTGCATTGATGACCACATTTCGAGGATCTATGGGTTCTGGACATTCTTTCGCTTCACGCCCAAACATTCGCATATGGTCAATAATTGAAGCTGCGCGTGCTGTTTGCTCGTCGATACGTTCTAGTTTATCGCTGATGTATTTTATATCTACAATTCCGTTAAAAATCTTCCGGCGACAATTACCTGCAGCCATACGTATAACATTCAGTGGTTGGTTTAATTCATGTGCAACCGATGTCGCCATTTCACCTAATGTCGCTAGTTTGGACGACTGGATAATTTGGGCTGAGGCTAATTTGCGTTCTATTTCCTGCTCAGCCCGAACCTGATTCAGCTCGGTAATATCCTGTCCTACGCCAACCACGCCAGTGATTTCCCCTGAGGCATCGCGCCGTGTCGTTGAATTCATTAAAACATCGACTCGATTTCCCGATTTGGTGAACAACGTAAATTCAAAGTTCGCTGTTTCATTGCCTTTAAGTGCTTTCGCCAGAACCTCACCTACCGAAGCTTTGTAATCGTCCGCAATAAAATCGACCACTAGGTCTCGACCCATCACCTCTTTTTTATTAAAGCCCGTGATCTTTTTTGCCTGCTGGTTCCATTCATTAACCTTTCCTTGTGCATCTATACCAAAGATAGGGGCGTTCGCCGTATCGATCAGTAGCGTCAAATCCCACGCGACACGTTCCATTTCAGAGCGATAACCATCACGCTCTATTTGAAAATCCAATTCTTTTTTAGCAAGGATTAACTCATCGGCTCGCTTTACCTTTTCTTTGTTAGCAAGGACTAATTCATCGGCTCGCTTTTCTTTCTCTTTATTGGCAAGAATTAACTCATCGGCTCGCTTATCCTTCTCTTCATTTTGAAAGGCTAGCTTCTTATTCGCGAGGGCTAATTCTTCGGCTCGCTTGTCCTTCTCTTCATTTTGAAAGGCTAGCTCTATATTGGCGAGGGCTAATTCATCGGCGCGCTTTTCTTTATCCTCGTTAGCTAACGTTAACTCATTCGCTCGCTTTTCTTTCTCTTCATTTTGAAAGGC
>JBLHWR010000029.1:0-20216 GCA_047629275.1 Gammaproteobacteria bacterium | reverse complement strand
ATTAAGGGTTTATATGACTCGCGGTGTCAGGGTAGTTGAACAGTTAGATAAATCAGAGTCTGCATCAGACGGCTCTGCAATAGTGGGTAGTTTCTTTAGCGAAGATAAGTTAAATCGTGAAATAGTTGGCATGCTGCAGTCGGATGGGCGTATGGCATTTTCAGAGATAGCAAAAAGGCTGTCGGTCTCTGAAGGCACGATTCGCAATCGTGTCAACAGCATGAAACAGGCAGGTATGTTACGTATTGTTGCAATTGTTGATCCAGTTGCAGCAGAATACAAGAGCGATGCAATGCTTGGTATTAAGGTGGCTTCTGGACATACCGTGCAGGCCCTATCAGAACGGCTGGCGGCTTCTCTTGATGTGATCTACATACTCTGGGTGAGCGGGCGTTATGACTTATTGGTTGAAGTTGTTAGTAATGATAGAAATGGATTCCTTTCTTTTTTGGATAAAGAAATAAATGGGCATCTAGATATTGCTTCGAGTGAAACTATGTCTGGACTTAAAAATTTCAAAAATCAGTTCCTCTTAAAGAAATATTGGAGCTGAAAATATAACCTTCTGTAATAATTTTGGGTTAGTTTTTTACCACATAAAAAAAGTAATAGGAGAACGATATGACAGTTTATGTAGAAACCTTCGCAGAAGCCTTACCCTCAGCAGAGCGTGTTGCTGAAGTCCGTAAAGAGCTGGAAAATGCCGGCGTTGAATATGTACTTTCGAGCTGGATAGATTTATTTGGACTTCCAAAAACTAAGCCAGTACCAATGAGTGATTTTGAACAGTTGTGCATGGGTAAAGGACCTCAGTTTGCAGTCCACTCTATTTCATTTGTACCTGAGCTATCACCAGCCGATTCAGATCAGGTAATGGTACCGGATTTAGATGCGGTTTATATTTGTCCGTGGGATAAATCCATGGCAATTATTTTTGCCGACCTGTTTTGGGAAGACAAACCTTATAACGTTTGTCCACGTCAGGCTCTAAAGCGCCAAATTCGTGATGCTAAAGAGGCTGGTTTTGTTGGATATGCTGGCATTGAGCCCGAATTCATTGCGATGCGTTTTAATGATGAAGGGCAGCCAGTTAAAGCCTTTGATAATGACCCTGAAAAAGGCTTGCGCTCTCGTCGTCAGGCTTTTGGTTATGATGTTGAGCAATCAATTGACTCGATGCCATTTCTTAAAGATATGATTGATATTCTAGAAGATATGGGTTGGAACATGCATGACGTAGTGTGCGAAGGTGGTTACTCACAATTCGAATTGGATTTCCATTACACTGATTTATTAGAAATGGCTGATCGCTATACCTTCCTGCGCATTTTATTAAAAGAAGTTGCAAAGGAACACGGCATGTTCATTACTTTTATGCCAAAGCCAACCAGTGGTGATTGGCGCTCGGGCGCCCATATTAACTTGTCTCTTCAAAAAACGGATGAGCCTGGTGTTAATATTTTTGGCAATGAAACAGATGGCTGGAGCGACGAGTCACGTTGGGCTGTTGGTGGTTTGATTGAACACTCAGAAGCCATTACAGCAATTGCTTGCCCAACCGTTAACTCTTATAACGGCCTAGTGCCACGCGTCGGGGGTTTAGAAGGGGGCACCGTTACTTGGGCACCAACCAACATTACTTACGGCTACAACAATCGTGCCGCGCAGTTCCGTTTGCCACAAAGCCGTTACTGTATTGAAAATCGTGCGGCAGATATGTGCATGAATATCTATCTTGGATTAGGCATGTCAATTGGTGGTGCTGTTGAAGGTATCCAGAATAAGATAGAGCCAGGCGAACCTTGTAACCGTAATCTTTATGACATGACAGATGCAGAGTTCGAAGCAGCTGGGATTCGTAGGTTGCCACGTAATTTGATGATCGCACTTGAAGCATTGCGTAACGATGATCTAGCCAAGCAGATCATGGGGCCAGTGATGTTACGATCTTATTTAGCTTACAAGGACGATGAATGGGAACGTTACCACCAAGCAGTGACCGACTGGGAAGTAACAGAATATTTACGACTCTTCTAATGGTAAGAGGGAGAGGTCTTGAACCTCTTCCTCACTTAAATAGGGTTTAAAAATAAAATGACAAACGTCCAAACATATGAAATTCCTGATTTTGAACTTCAATCAGGCAGTGTCCTACCCTGTGCTCGGTTGGTTTATAAAACTTACGGCGAGTTGAATGTAGCAAAAGATAATGTTGTGGTTTTACCGACTTTTTATACAGGCAGTCATCAGCGTAACGAAGGTTTCTTTGGTGCAAATCGAGCTATAAATCCAACGGCGCATTTCATCATTTCAGTCAATTTGTTTGGCAATGGAATTTCCTCGTCACCAAGTAACACCCCCGCACCCTTTAATGCGAGTAATTTCCCTACAATTACTTTATTCGATAATGTTCGAGCGCAGCATAAGCTACTCACAGAACTATTGGAGGTGACTGAAATTGCGTTAGTCTTTGGCTGGTCTATGGCTGGTTGCCAAGCTTTTCAATGGGCTTCTCAGTACCCGAATATGGTTAAAGCTATCTTACCTTTTTGTGCTTCGTCAAAGACATCTGAGCACAATATTGTATTCCTTAAAGGTGTCAAAGCGAGTCTTCAGGCAGATGCTGTTTTTGATGGCGGTAATTACCAAACACCGCCAACAAAAGGGCTGAAAGCATTTGGTCGAAATTATGCTGGCTGGGCATTCTCGCAAACTTTTTATCGAAAACAAATGTACCGACTGAATGGTTTTGAAAGTGCTGAAGCCTTATTGCAAGGCTGGGAAAAAGACCACCTCGATTGGGATGCGAATGATTTACTCTGCAAACTAAAGACTTGGCAGCAAAGTGATATCAGTCGTCAGCCCGCCTACGATGGCGACTTTGTAAAAGCACTTAAAGCGATTAAGGCTAAAACGATCATTATCGCCTGTGATGAAGACATGTACTTTCGGGTCGAAGATAACGAAATTGAGGTGGCGCAAATTTACAATGCCCAACTTCGTGTTTTCTCATCCCCCTGGGGGCACTGTGTGGCGTCACCGGGAAATGACCCCGAATTTGAAAGATTTCTGGATCAATCGATCTCGGAGCTACTATCTTAACTAAACAATGGGGTTTAACCAAAGTTAGGCTTAATCAAATTACCGATTAATCTTACTAACAGGAGAGTATGACAATGACCGCACCTAGCGTATTTAGAATGGCAGATATCTAGGATCGAATCGATAACTTACCTGAGAACGGCACTTTCATTAAACCGTACGATCACGGTGTAAAGCGTCTTCCGTTCCACCATTGCGGCCTTTACCGATTACGGTGTCACCTTCCCAGTCGCCAATTCTATTACGGCGGTCTACTACTGCTGGTCGTTTATCTATATCGACCTTATTTTTAATCTTGCCTCGACGGTCATAATGTCCATAGCGTTTTCGATAAGGTTTCGACGCAATCCGCAAGTGCTGATGCCAATCGCCACCTGTCGCTTTATTTGCGTAGATCAGTTGGTATACCGTTTCATGATGCAGTGAAATCTTCTTCTCTATCTTTAAATAATCAACGACTTGCTGAGGGCTTAACTCCTGGCGAATCAGTATCTCTATCCAACCAATTACTTCTTCAGTCACCTTAATGGCTTTGTGCGATTCCTGACGCCTAGTATCGCTTAGTCTTTGCGCTTGCTTGGGACGATAACCACACAGCCCTTGGTTTCTTTGCAGTTCTCTAGATATAGTAGATGGGCTTCTATCGAGTATCTCTGCGATAGATTTTTGACTGTATCCCAGTTTCTTCAAAGTATAAATCTGGTATCGTTCGTTCTCGGTCAGTTGTTGATAGTTCATTGTGTGTTTTCCTTTGGCGAGAAAAATGACGAACTATATCAGCTGGCCGTCTTTCTTTGGAATTGCACTTATTATCCGAAACCAAGCAACTCTATTTCTTCGGTTCTTCTTATTGTCGGTTCAGTAATAGGTATTTTTGCTCTAGGTATCAATTGTTGCGATGTCCAATACGAAATATTGGTGACGGTAAGTCTTGAGCACATGAACATGCAGGAGTGATAATGTCGAGGATGAACTCGCCGCTTTTTCTTGATGTTTCCGCCAGGCAATTTAGTGCAATCTGGGTGCTAACGAAGTGTGATTCAAGGATTGCTTTCGCAGCGCCGAACACATAGTTACATCCGACAATGAGTGGTTAATCATTATAAATATCACTTAGGTGCTTTCTGCAGTTCACTATCCAAGTTAGAATATGGTTTAGTTTAATTTGGTCGAGATAAGCTCGGTCAACAATAGGGCGATCAAACATGTTTAAAGTAAATGAATACTTTGATGGACAAGTGGCATCAATCGGATTTCAAACCAGTACATTACCTGCAACAGTAGGTGTAATGGCTATTGGCGAATATGAGTTTGGCACGAGTCAGAAGGAAGTGATGAATGTTGTCAGTGGTATGCTGACTGTCAAGTTGCCTGAGAGTGATGAATGGATAGACTGTGCTGCAGGTGAATATTTTATAGTTGAGGCTAACTTAAAGTTTCAAGTCAAGGTTGCTGTCGCAACCGCTTATTTTTGTACTTACGAATAACTACCCTAAAACCAACAATCCAGTGAGACTTAACTTTTGAAAATTGATATCTACCAAAGTGCAAAATGTGGCGATAAATACCTCAGTGTTGCGAAAGGCACTCGTATTGAGGCGTTGATACTGCCCGATTCGATTGATTCAGATTTGTTGTCGCTATCCCCATTCAAAACTCGATTAGAGGTTGAGAAAGGTAAGCAACACTCGGCATTAGATCAAGATGATGTGATCAAGCAAATCGAAAAAGTAGGTTATGCAATGCATGGTGCAAAAATGACAATTGAACTAACGCCTACGTTATCGTCATAGCTAAAACTTTGATTGGTACCCATAACGGACTATGGGTACGATACTTATTTCGTTTTATTGCCAGCAGACCCAAACTAATTCTGAGTGGGGTCCATAAATAAGTCGAGTTGATCGCTGTTCTCAGTTAAATCATTTAACTTAACCCCGATGCCAACGAGTCTGACGGGGAGCTTCTTGCGCAACCATGCTTCCTCACAAAGTGAACTCAAATCAGCAAAGATTGGTTTACTGTTATTTCGCTCAATAGTCGTTTGGGTGAAATCATTGAATTTTAATTTTAGGAAGCTATTTTGGATACCATAATCAGCATCAAGGTTTTCCATACGTTTCTCTAGCTCTGCGATTAACGCAGGTATTTTTTCTATGCAGGTGGCCAAATTTGATAAATCTTGCTCGTAGGTGTTTTCAACACTAATTGATTTTCGGCGCCATTCAGAAACCACTGGGCGGTTATCTTCTCCATGGGCAAGTTTATAAATGTGTTCACCAAAGTTACCGAACATTTGAACAAACTCAAATAAAGAATATTGGCGGACATCCGAACAAGACTTGATACCGTGTTTTTCTAATCGTGCTGCCGTTACTTTGCCAACCCCCCATATTTTTTTGACGGGCAAGTCTTTTAGGAATTCAACAACCCGATTTGGCGTAACAACAAACTGTCCGTTGGGCTTATTCCAGTCACTTGCCACTTTAGCAATAAATTTATTGGGTGCAATACCGGCCGACACGGTAATGCCAACTGTGTCTGCAATGCGTTGGCGAATTTCTCTGGCGATTAATGTCGCGCTACCTTGACAGTGGTCACAGTCCGAAACGTCGAGAAACGCTTCATCGAGAGAAAGTGGTTCAATTAAATCAGTGTATTCAGCGAATATTCCACGCATCTGACGAGAGGCCTCACGATAGGCCGCCATTCGACCTGAGATCAATATTAGGTTTGGGCATCGTTTTAGCGCAGTGGCGCTCGCCATGGCGGAGTGAATGCCGAACTGACGCGCCTCGTAACTGGCGGTTGCGATAACACCTCTGCGATCAGCGTTGCCCCCGACTGCGATAGGCAAGCCTTTTAATGCTGGATTATCACGGACTTCGACAGCTGCATAAAAGCAATCAGCATCGATGTGGATTATCTTCCGTTGAGGCAATTTGGGTGATGATTCAGAATTCATTTCATATTGGATAAGACGGGTACTGGCGTCAAAATCGCTACTGAGTAAAAATTATAAAGCCTAACGAGAGCGATGATTTAATGATAGGAAAAAATATCTTACCAAGACAGCGATCAGAAAGCACATCAAAGTGAAATTGTTGCTGTATTAGATGATGGCATTTTAATCGAATCTACCATCTTTTATCCAATGGGTGGGCGCAGCCAAGAGAAACTGGCACTCTTATATTCAATAGTGATGAGTATCGTTTAACAGGCACCTTTTTTGCTTAAGACAGCGTTATTATTGTTCATCAAATGAATGCAGAAGCTCTATTGATTTTCAAAGTGGGTGACAGGGTCAATATGTTGCTAGATTGGGAAAGGCATCATCGTCACATGCGAATGCACACCAGCCTGCATTTGATGTGTCACCTAATTACGGATCTAGCAACGGGGGTGCTCGTTGAAATAGATAATCGAATTGATTTTGGTTGACAAGGACAGGTTGTCGATAAGGATAATTGGTTGATTGAAATGAATCGTTTAATCAATAGCCAGTTGGCCGTGAGTATTGGCTTGATAATTGATGAGGCGCTGGCGCAAAATACTGATCTAGTGCGTCCCATGTCGGTGCAGCCACCCTAAGGGCAAGGCAATATTCGGACAGTGATCATTCTGGATACTGACTATCAACCCTGTGGTGGCACGCATGTGAATAATTCGACAGAGATTGGTGAAGTGATTGTGAAAAAAATAAGGGTAAGCAGAATAAGCGGATCAGCTTGGCACTGCTCAACCCTTGATCTAGGTTGTTTTAGGTTGCTGCTTTTAGTTTGCGTGCGATCCACTGATGAAAGTGATGGGTTGGATTATCCATCACTGGTGAGAAGACACCACCAGTGTAACCAAGAGATAAACGACCTTTTTGCATACCCTCGACCGCATCAATATCTTCACTGAAAACAACACGCCAGGATTCCAGAGTTGAATTTCGACTCGCCGCTAAATCGTCCACCAGAGCATCTCCACCTACATAAAATAACCGTAGATGCTCGATTGACTTGTTAGGTGATACTGGCTCAATAATCATTACAAAGGCGTGATCTGCTTGAATTCCGAGCAGTACGTTGGGATAAAACGACACATATTCGGCTTGTTCTAATTTATCTTGTGGCCATTCTGAAAAGCGAGGCAAAGCGGTGCCTACCTCATCTGATAGTCGATAGGCATAACTACCCTGACCTGAAAAGTCTTCATCGATCATGATGTGATAATGGTCTTCGAGCTTTGAGTAGCTATTAAGGCTCGGGTGAATCCAGGGCAAGTGGTAGCTTTCACAATAATTCTCTACCGCCAGTTTCCAGTTGGCCTGAATTTCAATCTGCATGCCTTTGCCATTGATCGCAGCCTGTAAAGAGCCAAGGCCTGTTTTACCCAAAAATGTTTGCCAGCGTTCAGACAATGGTTTGATGTAATGCTCAAACTCAACTGCATCGCCCGATAAATTTATGAAAATGGTGTCCATCCATATAGCACTGCGCACTGGCTTGAGGCCGTGATCACAATGTTTAAACCCGTCTACTTTATGCTCGCCAACACCGCCAATATGAGGCGTTCCCATTAAATCGCCATCGAGATTGTAACTCCAAGAGTGATATGGGCAGCGCAAAACACCTTGGACTGAAAGCTCCTCTTTGACTAGAACTGTGCCTCGGTGACTGCAGACATTATGAAAAACCTTTATCTCATTCTGTTTATTACGAGTGATGACTAAAGGTAAACCCATAAATTCAACTGGCTTGGCATAGCCCTGCTCTGGTAAATCACTCGAAAACCATAAACCTGCCCAACTGGTGCCAAGCACTTGGTCGCGCTCGTGCCGCATATAGTCTGTATCTGTATAAACCACATTGGGTAGACCAGAGGCATGAGTAATGGGTTTCAATACAGAATCAATATCTAAATCAAAAGAAGTTGTTGCCTGATTAATATGTAGCATTGAATTTCACCCTTGTTATAAAGCTTAGGATTTTGATTAAAATTTTACAGTACAGTGCCTTCATTTGATTTATTTGGCAATATTCAAAAAAAGCACCAAGACTTTACTTTAGGTAAAGTCTTGGTGTTTAATGAATTATGCAATTAGATATTTTTCGAGCCACAAGCCTATTAGTTTAACTCAAGTAAATAATAGGTAATTAATCAAAATTTATTACAGTAATTAATATTAAACAGGTGTTTATCAGATGGCTCGAAGATATTATAAGTTGCCGAGTTTAACCGGTTTAAATACATTCGATGCTTGCGCGCGCCACGGCAATTTAACTCAGGCAGCAGCCGAGCTAGGGGTCACTTTAGGGGCCGTTAGTCGACAGATTAAACTACTCGAGACGGACTTAGGACTAGCCGTTTTTAAACGTCATCATCGGGGTGTTGAATTGACTAAAGCTGGGTTAGATCTTCATCAGGTTCTCAGCAGTAGTTTTCGTAACATCGGCAATGCATGGCAATCACTAAAAACACGGAATGAAACGGCTAGTATCACCATTGGAGCAACTACTGCGTTCGCGTCTTTGTGGTTGATGCCTCGGCTAGGTGGTTTTTGGGCCATGCATAAGCAAGTTGCACTTAATCATGCCATTTCTGATAATCCGCATGATGAAGGTTTTAGATCTGCTGATATTCGTATTCGATATGGTAATGGAGATTGGCCAGGCGAGTCAGCTACGCGTTTGTTTGACGATATTATCTATCCAGTCTGCGGTCGAGAATTCGCAGAGCAACATGAGTTAACAGAGCCGGAACAACTGGCTAATTTCCCATTACTACGTCTGGATAGTCTTGATCCAAGTTGGATTGGGTGGAGCAGTTGGATTGCTAAATGGGGTGTTGTATTGCCAGAGTCCAATTTTAGACGTTTTAATAATTACGTGGTGGCGTTACAAGCAGCAGAGGAAAATCAAGGGGTAGCGCTCGGCTGGGATAGTCAGGTTGATACCTTAATCAAACAAAATAAATTAGTCCGCTTTGGTGATATGGAAATGAAAGCACCAGGATCTTATTATCTGACATGGGATAGCAATCGGCCTTTATCAGAACAGGCTAGATTATTGAGTGACTGGCTACTCAGTGCTTCTGTTTAGTTAACTCTTCTTTGGCTTAAACTAGCTTTTCTCGCTCGTTGGGGCAGGCAGGAGAGGGCCGTTCTAATCATCAATAAACTTGGCTTAAACATTTTGTACAAATTCTCGTTAAGGTTATTAGTGCTATCGTAAACCATATGCCAATAAGCTCTTCACCAGCAAACAGTAAAATGAGAAAAAATCCTGACTTTGGCAACTAACTTTTAAGTCGACAGGTTTAGCCTATAGTGGCTGTGGTTTTATGATGAGGTTTTAATTACTCCGTCATTTAAAAGCTTAATTTGGAGTTTTAACTGGAGAGATTCATTGTTAAGGCCTTGGCTCATTTTAGCTGATAATGGGTTACCATCATTATATAAACGCGGTAAAACGACTCGAGAAAGCTGCTGTTCTTTAGCTAGTTTTTTGATAGGTAGCTTGATGATGTTGGTCTTAGCGGTATTGAATAATTCCATCAGTAATTAACTTTTTCAGCAAATGGTAAATTGGCGATACGGATCGTTGCTTTTTAACTTCTAATATTGGCTTTGTGAAAGGTGGCAAAAGGAAGCTTTGGCAATAGCAGAGGAAACATCACTAATAGGAAATTGTAGCGCGCTTCAAGCGCCGCTGAAAAGAAATTTTGGGTAAGCTTGATACTGGATAATCGATTTACTCAGCCTTACAGTTTAATGACTGTATTAAAGCATCATGGTCCTAACAACCTCTGCTTGCCGGGTTATTTCAGCCACTATCTGAATAGTACGGGCTGTGCGGTAGGTGCTTCTAGATTGTTGTCATGATTCTCGTGCTTAAGTAGGGCAATGTAATTCATGCTTGAACAGTAGACCTCAACTCTGCACAGCCCGAACTGACTTTGTTGAGTAAGGGTGCTTGCTAATATTTTTGATATCATTGGGAATCAAATATAGATTTCAATCACATTGTGCGACGGGATAGCGGTTTGATTTTGGCGTGGTTTGTTCATGCCCTGAAGTTTAATAAGTGCAGATCTAATGCATAAGGTGAAAATTTCGGTTTATTAACTGACGATACGTTTGATGCGTGTCACTGCTAAATTCTAACCCGTCAAACGATTCGAACTTTTCAATAAAGGAAGCGACCGCTGGAAAAACCATTAAGCCCAATAGGCTATGAATTGAATTTATGCAGTGTCCCTTGATAACATTACGTTTGACATTCATTTTTCGAATAGCCAAATAATCATGCCGACATCAAGTGAAATTACATCAGCACGATCGGATAGAGGTGCCGTATTTTAATTTAACGTACTGAGCACTTTTTGGTGGAGTATGTATTGCAGGTAATGACCTTTTATGACTTGATAACCAGTCCTTAGCGGCACTATCAGACATGAGAGTTTAGTATCAGATGTTATTCGTCAGTAATTGATTTGGCTGCAACAATATCTTTCAATTGTTGTGTATTAATACGTTTTACTAAAAGAGCCTGATCCGCTTCATAAATATGAGTGAAGTCTAGGGATGTTCTATATTGTTCAGGATTCTGGCCAGACATTGGCACAATTGAAACTACCTGGGCAAATATTGTTATCATTAGGTTCGGAGACAATAGTTCCAGATCAAGCTTGACCGTATTACCGACTATCAGTTTTTGATCAGCCATATAGGACATACCCTGTCCACTTAGATTGACTTTTTGTCTGTCAAGACTAGATATTTGTTCTGATAATGCTTTTGCTGTTAGGCTATCTACTTGGGCCTGTAATACAGAAAGGTAACGTGCCAATTCGGGCATTTTTTTTTCAATCACATTAAAATCTTTTAACTGCTGCTCGATTTGATGATTAACTCTATGATGTTCGCCATAAACTGGTTTTTCATTCCAAAAATTGTCGATTTGAGTTTGTAATTCGCTTGGATCGATCATTAAGACAGTAAAGCTGAGTGTATCCTCGATACGGAAATAACGTCGGCGTTGATTATTCATAGTTAAACTCAGTTTTCTAGGACACTATCATTGATAAAATTAATATTGTCGGCTGATGCTTCTGGGGCAATCGACAAATTATTACCATGAAGTACATTGATTTCAATTCTTCGGTTCTGAGAGCGATGATACCAGCTATCATTTGGAACTATGGACTGGTTGTCCGCTAAGGCCCGAATTTCCAATCGCTCTGGATCAATGCCACCCTGCTGTATAAAATAGTGAACAACACTAGCGGCTCGGCTGGCTGACAATTCCCAGTTAGATCGAAATTGTTTGGTTTTGATAGGAATGTCATCAGTGTGTCCGTAGATAATGAACAAACCATCACTTTCTTTTAAAACGTCAGCAATGAGTTGGAGAATAGGAAAGAAATCTTCTTTCAATTTAGCCTGTCCAGAACCAAAAGAGCCTTTTTCACGAATGCGGATCAGTACCCGGTCGCCAAAAGCTTCCACGTCTAATAAACCATCACCGATAGCGTCAGCCAATTTTTCCTGTAATATTTGTGCTTGTTCTTGTGCTGTTTGTTCCGCTTTTGCTTTAACGATGGCTTCAGCATTAGTGTCACCAAGGGACATATCATTTTTGGAGCTAGTATCAGAAAAATCAAGGTTAGCTTTGGAGTCGTCAGTGGTTTTTTCTCTCATTATCTCTAGTGGCGTTACTTCAATTGGTTTGCCTGGGCTGTATTTTTTAGCGATGACACTGGTTCCTTTTGGTATTTCGATTGCCTCAATAGAGCGTTGAACACCGAAGGCATTTTTCATTGCAGCAGCAACCTGACGGAACTTGAGAGCGTCAATTTCAGAAAAAGATAACAGCAAAACAAAGAAGCACATGAGTAGCGTCATTAAGTCGGCAAAGGTTGCAAGCCAGGGAGGCGGACCTTCTTCACATGGGGGGCATTCGCATTCTTCACTCATTGCGCAGCTGTCACATTCGAATAAATTAAGGTTAAAATCATCAACGATTGTGCCTTAATCACCTTCTACTCGTTTACCTTCGGATATATAGGCGTCTAACAATTGTTTTAATACGCGGGGGTTGGTGCCGTCTTGAATACCCTTAATCGCTTCCAGGATTAAATCTCTATTACGTTTTTCATAGCCGCGGATTAAAATTAATTTTTCTGCCAGAGGCTGAGCAAAGGCGTTGGCAATGATTGCGCCATATAGTGTAGTTAATAATGCAATGGACATCGCAGGTCCAATTGAAGCGGGGTCTGACATGTTCGCAAGCATCTGCACTAGGCCAATCAGTGTGCCAATCATTCCCATCGCTGGAGCATAAACTGCCATCGACTTAAACATATCGGAACCCACAGTATGACGCTCAATCGACAGCTTGATTTCTTTGGTTAACAAGTTGCTCACAATTTCTGGTGCATGACCGTCGATGCATAGGCCGATGCCTTTTTGCAAAAAACGATTAGTGATTTCTCTGTTTTCAAGTGAAAGAATACCTTCTTTACGAGCTAACTTAGCCATTTCTACTGACTCATCGATCAAGGTTTGAGTCGAATCAAGTTTATAGAAGAATCCTTTTAAACCAATCTTAAATGATCCCAGAAAGTCGGCTAAAGTGATTCGCATTAAAGTCACGGCAAAAGTGCCACAGACAACTAGCACAATCGACGGTGGATTGACAAATATCATGAAGGGACCACCCATAATGATGGCAACCCCAATGATTACAAATGCAAAAATAAAGCCAACGATTGTAGCAATATCCACTCAGTTTCTCCTGCCTGTTGGTGTGTGATCGGAAGAATCCTAGTTTAGTTTAGTTTTTAAAATTCTGCAGTAGATTTTGAGTGCGACTAATTCAATAGTGACCTAATTAATTAGGACCGCAACTGATAGGTTGATCGACTGCACTGATCGATCAATTTATGTTCTAGCAGCCAATTGCGCGGCTCTTCTGCGTCGTGCTCAAACCAGTTTTGAGCGTTGCCGAGGCGAAAGCTATAACCCCAGGTGTCCATGTCAAACATCATGCGCTGACGGCCCAGTGAGGGTAAATCATCTGCGAGCAATATTTGTAAATAGCAAACGGCGTTCTCTTCTTGCTGGATATTACCTGCGTTGGTGTTGAGTTGTTTGCGTCTAGTGGCGTCCATGCAAATAAAGTGGCAGGTTTCATGTAAAATTGAGTGAACCGGTGTATCTTGTCTTAAGAAAATCTCATGGCCTATGAGTCCAGCTTCTTCATCACCCCAAAAACTCCCTGGAATAGCCTTATCAGGAGCTGTAATTTTTACTTTTAGTTGGTAACGGGCTAATAGATTAATGAGTTCGGATTGATCAATATCGTTAAAGCGAAGTATTGTTTTTTCGAGGTTTATAATTTTGCTCATGAATAGCTCATGATTGATTGTTTAACATTTTAGCGATGGTTTGCTGCAATCTCCACCACTCTTCCTTCATGTGTTGAGGTGGTGACTTGCGAGTGCGGATTACCAGATAGTTGATAGCCGCACCAAACACACCAAGAATGCCGCCAACATCAAAATTAGGTTGTGAATAATGTGTTCGGATTTTTTTAATGAGTGCCATGCCTCGTTCTGCTCGAGTGCGGCCCAGCGCAATAGTGAGGTTATTTTGCTCTGACATTTCCCAAGCCATAATCTCAAGCGTCAATGGCATTGCTTGTAGGGACGAGGCATGTCGTTTTAATAAAGTTTGCAAGTATTCCTGTAAGGGCTGGTTTGCCAGGGCTTCGGCAGTTTCACTCATAACCTCATCAACTTCCCACCAAAGTTGGGTCGATTCAGCAAAAGCCAGCAGTAATCCATCAAAGCCACCAAAGTAACGGTAAATAAGCACCTTGTCGCAACCGGCCTGGCGAGCAATAGCGTTGACTCCAACGGCTGGATAGCCTTGCTCAAGCAGTAAGCTCTCTACGGCTTTGAGAATTTTCTGTTTAGTTTGTAATCGGTTTCGCTTCATCGGACTTTCCTACTATCTATCCTACGACAGATTTGGACTGTTGCCAAAAAGCTTCCATTTGATCTAATGCCTGCTGGCTCATATTAATATCGGAAGATTGCATCTCTTGTTTTACATAAGCAAAGCGACGAATGAATTTTTGATTGGTTTGCCGAAGAGACATCTCAGCTTCAATTTTAAGGTGTCGAGCAATATTCAGACAAACAAATAAAACATCTCCTAGCTCATCACTGATCTGTGTTGGATCACCACACTCTATTGCTTGTTTTAGCTCCGCAACTTCTTCGTCTAGCTTATCAAGGACGAAGCTTAGTTGAGGCCAGTCAAAACCGTATTCAGCGGCTTCATACTGCAAGCTAATCGCTCTTTTAATGGCTGATTGTGAGGCAGAATTTTGTCCAAAATTTGTCGAAGGTGCGCCTGAAAATGCTTTTTCCTTTGACTTTAAGTCTTGCCACTGCTGTTTAAGGGTCTCCTCGTCAGTCTCAGCCTGATGGTTCTGATCAAAGACATGGGGATGTCTATGCGTCATTTTGGTGACAATGCCCTCAACCACTTGATCAAAATCAAAAATGCCTCGTTCTTGCGCGATTCTGCTATGAAATACTATATGGAATAGTAGGTCGCCTAGCTCCTCTTTTAAATTGTTCATGTCGTCACGTTCGATAGCATCGAGTACTTCATGAGTTTCTTCTAGCGTGTAGGCTGCAATCGATGCACTGGTTTGCTTCAGGTCCCAGGGGCAGCCAGTTTTGGGTGTGCGTAACCTTTCCATCAAGGTTAGTAATTTTTCGATGCTATTCATGGATTGCTCAGTTTGAAGATAAATTTAAAAAGTTGCCTAAACATAAAATAATTGTTTGCTTCATGGCAAGCTAAAACTAGATAATAGGCACATTTATTCTGTTACAACTAATAATAAGCGCCTACATTTGATATGAGCGATAGACTTCAATTAATGGTTCGATGGCTAAATGGCCTCGGCTACTATAATTATACGCTAACTTCTGCATCTGAAGATGCCAGTTTTAGGTCGTATCATCGCCTTCAGCAAGGTGTAAATTCCTGGATAGTGATGGATGCACCTCCAGATAAAGAGCCCTGTGATCGTTTTATTGAAATTGCTATGAAGTTACGTCAGGCTGGATTATCAGCACCTGAGGTTATTGATCAAAATCTTGAGCTAGGTTTTCTACTATTGACTGATCTAGGTGAAACTCCTTATCTATCAGCACTCAATGTTGATAGTAAAGTATCTCTGTATGTTGATGCATTAGATGCGTTGTTGCAAATGCAAGTTAAGGTTTCGAGTCACTGTTTTCCCGAATACAACCGAGAGCTACTAAATCAGGAAATGGATCTATTCCATGATTGGTTTTTGGGGGACTTGTTGGGTATTCAACTTAATGAATTACAGCAAAAGCAATGGATTTCAGTTAAACAAGCGCTGATTCAAAATGCCCTCGAACAGCCGCAGCTATTCGTACATCGCGATTATCATTCGCGTAATTTGATGAAAATCGAGACGAATAATCCGGGTATTATCGATTTTCAAGACGCCGTATGTGGTCCCATTACTTATGACCTAGTGTCGATATTACGAGACTGTTATATCGACTGGCCTATCGATGAGGTTGAGTCGTTGGCACTGGATTATTACCATGCGGCAAAAGCGCAGGCATTAGTTGATGTCGAGCCACAGCAATTCTTAAGTTGGTTTAACTTAATGGGTATCCAGCGTCACTTGAAAGCGGTGGGGATATTTTCTCGGTTGAAAATTCGAGATGGCAAAAGGGGTTATTTGAATGACATTCCTCGCACACTCAATTATCTATTTCAGGTAAGTGAATTGGAACCAAGCATGGCAGGCTTCAGTGATTTAATGGCAGAATTAAATTTATCTGAACGAATAAAGGCAATGATCGAATGAATGCAATGATCCTAGCCGCTGGACGCGGCGAGCGGCTTCGTCCTCATACTGATACGTGTCCCAAGCCATTGCTGAATGTTAAAGGTAAACCACTGATTAGCTATCATTTTGAAGCGCTAGCTCGGGCGGGTATCAAGCAGGTGGTGGTGAATGTCAGTTGGCTCGGTGAGAAGATCGAAGCAGCAATGGGCTCAGGTAGCCAGTTTGGGCTTGAAATTGTCTATAGTCGTGAAGCGGAGGCGCTTGAAACTGCTGGAGGCATTGTTCACGCATTAGGAAAATTGAATGACCGGTTTATAGTGGTTAATGGTGATATTCTTACTGACTATTCATTTGAAAAACTGCTATCAAAAGAAGCAGTCGCTCATTTAGTGATGGTAAAAAATCCATTACATAACGCTAAAGGAGATTTTGGGTTGAAGGATGGCTATGTCAATAACAGATTGGAGGATCGCCATACTTTCGCTGGCATATCTTGCTTCCATAAATCATTTTTTGAAGACCTTGTTCATGGTAAACAAGCGTTAGCCCCTTTGTTGCGAAAAGCTATTGAAGGCAATCAAGTGACTGGAGAATGGTTCGAAGGAAAATGGACCGATGTCGGTACGCTCGCAAGGTGGGAAGCTATTACCTAAGTTCGATAGCCCCAACCCAATTAACCTTTTAGCTAGCGGAACTAGTCTTGCTAACTGGCAACGTTAGTTTCAGTTGTATCGCTCGTTCGTAAGCGGCTACGCAATTGACCTGCAGACTCTAAGATTGGATAAGCAACTGACGTTAAATGCGAGTTGATACGCTTTAAGTCACGAATAACATCGAGCTGCAATGCGCTCAAACGAGAATCGTAGGTAACGTCTTCCCTCAGTTTATTGAGGTGATTCACAACAGCTTGCTTTTCTAGTTTGATAAATTTATATTTCTTCGCTAGCAGCTGCCTGGCCATACTAATATCACCTGAGGTAAAAACGCTCAACGACAGGTTAAAGCTAAGTAAAACTGGCTGGTATAAATTGTTGATGTCTTCTCTGTCTTGTAATGACATTTTTACGCCAGATGTCATTTTTTTACGCAACAGGCTGTCGATCATATCGACTGAAATAATGTCTCCAATATGTTCTAGGTTAGTTGCAAAGCTCATGATTTCAGCACAACGCATACTTTCTTTTTCACCCAGTGCCTCTCGACTGAGCTTAGTCAGATATAGTTTTATCTCATCATAGAACAGGTTAGTGATTTGATCCATTGCGAGCGTTTTTTTGGCTAGATCGACGTCATTTTTCTTTAACGCAATGAACGTATTTCTGAACATTCGTTCAACAATCTCACCCATTTTTAGGACGTCGCGTTCTGCATTGAGCAAAGCTACTAGCGGTGTGGCAAAAGCAGACTTATTCAAATGCATCGGTTTTAGTTCACTCGTCTCATCCTCGATTTCAGGTAACAATTTCTCGGTTAGTGCGGCCATTTGATGAATCAACGGCAAGAATAAAATAGCCAATGCTATATTGAAAAGCATATGAAAATTAGCAATTTGGCGTGCCGCATCCATATCAAACTGGGCTGACCAACCTGACAAATATCCAACCATCGGCAGCACAATGACAACGCCACAAACCCTAAAAATCAAGTTACCTAATGGGGGTTGTCGGGCGCTGCTGCTGCTGCCAAGCGTTGCAATAAAGGGCGGGATAGCACTACCAATATTAGCACCTAGTACAAAGGCAAAAGCAACGCTAGGCTCAAGTGCGCCAGTGCTCGCTAGTGTAATAATTAACAATACGGTGGCAAGGCTCGAATGCGCCATCCAGGCGATCAGTGCAGCAACAATCACAGCCAGAATTAAATCATTCCCTAATGAAGAGAAAATACTCTGCACGATAACCGATTCACGCATGGGAGTTGATGCAGCTAAAATTAACTTTAGCGCCAATAACATCATTCCAATACCAAGTACTAATCGGCCGATATCGCGAGACCGCCCACTGTCAGAGTAAGTGTACATGCCGACACCGATGGCGATTAACATGGGCGACAAAACGGATAGGTCAAAAGTAAGTACTTGGGCGACCAGCGTTGTACCAACATCTGCCCCCAATAATACGGCAAGCGCTGGGCCCGTGTTAATGATGCCCTGGCCACTAAATGAGGCTGTCAGTAAAGCCGTCGCGCTGCTACTTTGCAATAAAACAGTAACACCAAGGCCAGTGAAAAAAGCTTTGAATCGATTGGAAAGGCTGGCGCCTAATGCAGTTCGAACTTCATTACCCCAGGCATCAGTAATACCGATACGCACCATGCGTAAGCCCCACAACAACAAAGAAACCCCACCAACTAGATTAATCAGAATGGTACTGCCGTTGATGATCGTGACTCCTACAAAAGGCTAAAGGGAAGTTTTTAATAGAGTACTTAAGTATAAAAGCAGATGGCATCTATTAAAGTAAAAATACTAGCAGAAATCAGGTTTTTTCTCTAGTGTGGCATATAGACAATTTGTGCAATAGATTGCTATCAAAACCATGCTGATACAACGATTTTGGGTGATATCTATATTAGGACATTATTATTTCTATAGAATTTTTTAAGGATATAAAAAGCGTAAGGAAAAATCGATCGCTCGCACATGTTTGGTTAGTGCTCCAATGGATATGAAGTCGACCCCTGTATTGGCAATTTTTAATAATGATTCATTAGTGATATTTCCCGAAGCCTCAAGTTGAATTTTTTTGGCAGTCATTTTAACCGCCTGTTTTATTTCTTCCAGGCTGAAATTATCAATTAATGCTCGATCTACTTTTGCATCTATGGCCTGTTGCAACTGTGCGAGGGTCTCAACTTCTACTTCTAGTAATCGGTCTGGTTGCAATGCTCGACCGCGTTCGACTGCTTGCCCAATGCTACCGCAGGCGGCCAGATGATTTTCTTTAATTAGATAGGCGTCAAATAAACCGATTCGATGGTTCATACCGCCACCACAGGTAACTGCATATTTTTGTGCTAGGCGCAAATGTGGAATGGTTTTTCGAGTATCAAGAATACGGCATTGAGTCCGACTAATTTGGTCAACATAATAACGAGTTGTGGTTGCAGTCCCTGACAAGGTTTGTAAAAAGTTAAGCGCGGTACGTTCTGCGGTTAAAATGGCACGAGCAGAACCGCTTATTTGACATAGAACACTATCTGCACTGACTCGGTCACCATCCTGTGCTTGCCAGTCGAGTTGAATGTCTTTATCACATTGTTTGAAAGCCTGTTCGAACCAGGCAGTACCGCATAAAATAGCTTCTTCTCGGACCAATAGTCGAGTAGTTAATAATTTATTTTCATCAATTAGAAGAGCGCTAATATCACCGCTGCCAATATCTTCCTGCAACGCTAATTCAATGTCGTGAATAATGTATTGCTTTAAGGTCATATTATTCATTCGTTATGTCCATTCATAAATAAAATAAATATTGAAAGCCTTTAGATTTTTCTGTCATGCCTCATGCTCTTCTCTGCGTAAATCCTGAACGGCATCAAGATAAGCACCGATAACGACACTTTCGGGCAATGCGCCCAGATACTGTCCATTGCTTGAATTAACGATTGGCACTGCTTCACCACTAAAATTCCGCATGACTTCCATTGCGTGCCACAGACTGGTGGACTCGTCGAATAGTAATACAGGTTTGAATTCGATGCTCGACAGAATAGCGTCAGGGCGAGCCTGGATTAATTGATCGAGTGTCGCCAGTCCAAGATAGCGATGATTGGTATCGGTCACTATCGCGGTTTGATGACCTTCGATTTTAAACTGTTCAATCAAAGCATCACTGGTTTGATTGCCATCGATGCAAGGCAAATGTTGAACACAATGCTCTAAGACCTGGTGATGTTGTAAATAGCCTCGGTCCCGCCCTAGCGATAAATCGAGGCCGCGCTTAGCCAGTTGGGAATCAAACAGTGAACGACCAAAACATTGATAAGACACCAGGTTCGAAAATACTAACGCTATCATGGCGGCGATGGTGATTTCATAGTTTCGGGTTAGCTCAAAAATAATCAGCAAAGCGGTCAAAGGTGCGCCGATAATTGGACTGGCAAGCGCCACCATGCCTGAAATGGCATAAACCGAAACCCCAGAATATTGTTCGAGCAATAACGCAGGTATAGATATAGCAAATAAAGCACCGAATAAAACGCCAATCAACA
>JBLHWR010000028.1:0-20257 GCA_047629275.1 Gammaproteobacteria bacterium | reverse complement strand
AATAAAAAGCTTCCAGCTAATGTTGAAAAGGAAATTCAGGATGCTGCAAAGAATAAGATTGCCGATCGAATTGGAGCTGAGAAAGATGCTGAAGTTGTCGTCCTTAGTGGGCACCCGGGTAGAACGATTACTGACTATGCTAGAAAAATTTCTGCAGACTGCATTATTGTCGGATCTCATAAACCGGGGATCAGAGACTTTTTTCTCGGCTCAACGGCTGCACGAATCATGCGTTACGCGCCTTGCTCAGTTCATGTTTTGCGTTAATAACGCTCTGTTAACAACCTAGACAGGTAGTTTTTATGAAATCGATTTTTGATCTGACTGATAAAGTGGCACTAGTAACCGGTGCCAGCTCTGGTATTGGTCAACGTCAGGCATATGCACTCTCAATGGCTGGTGCCTCGGTGGTATTACTCGGCCGGCGTAAGGAGCAATTGGCATCTACGGTTGCTGAGATAGAAGAAAATGGAGGTAAAGCTACCTTCCTTGCAGTTGATCTGACTGATCGCGACTCGCTCAGTGATATTGCCAAACAGGCGTCTGACACATTTGGTTCGGTTGATATTTTAATCAATGCTGCTGGAATTAACCTACGTCAACCCGCAGATGTAATTACCCCAGAAAGCTGGGATGAAACGATTAATCTCAACCTTTCTGTACCTTTTTTTTTGGCGCGCGAGCTGGTGCCTGGTATGCAAGCCAAAGGTTGGGGGCGCATCATCAATATCGCTTCTCTGCAATCAACCCGAGCCTTTGCCAATGGCATGGCTTACGGTGCTTCCAAAGGCGGGATTGCCCAGCTGACCCGAGCCATGGCCGAGGCATGGTCGTCAACGGGAATTAATTGTAATGCTATTGCCCCAGGTTTTTTTCCAACAGGCTTAACCGCACCGGTTTATGAAAATCCTGAAATGCTAGACAAGTTGGCCGCTCAGACAGCGATAGGTCGAAATGGTGAGCTTCAAGATCTTGATGGCGTTACAACCTTTTTGGCTGCCGCCGCTTCAGACTATATTACTGGGCAAGTTATTCACCTCGATGGTGGTTTCACTGCCAAATAGGACAAAATTATGAAAGCACTCGTTTATACCAATACACTTGAACTACAGTACAGAGAGGAACCTAAACCCACTCCTGTTAGCGGGGAAGCGTTAGTTCAAATCGAAGCTGTGGGAATATGTGGTTCTGACATGCATGCCTATCATGGTCACGACGCTCGTCGCGTACCACCGTTGATCCTTGGACATGAAGCGGTTGGCGTTGTGCAAAACGGACAGCAGAAAGGTAAACGGGTGGTATTGAACCCGCTCATTACCTGCGGTCATTGCAATCATTGTCAGGGTGGTCGATCAAACCTGTGCGCTGAGCGAGAGTTAATTGGTATGCGCCGGGCTGGGGCTTTTGCGGAATACATTAATATACCTGAACGTAATCTTCTTGAGATACCACAGGATATGGATCCGACTGTAGCCAGTCTCACTGAGCCTGCCGCCACGTCATTACATGCTGTTTATTTAGCAGAAAAAATATTGCATCGGCCCCTTTCAGAGTGTCGAGCATTGGTATTAGGGGGAGGATCAATCGGCGTATTTGCCGCATTAATGTTAAAGCACAAAGGCTGCAAGGCAATTTATTTGGGTGATACTAATGCTCTGAGAAGAGAAACTGCTGACAAGTTAGGCTGTGCGATTGTTTATGACCCATTGGGTACTAATTTACCAGAAGCCGCTAGTTTTGATCTGGTTCTTGACGCAGTGGGCAGTGGCCGAACTCGTGCTGCGTCTTGCGAAATGGTCGCCAGTGGCGGAGTTATTTCTCATGTAGGTCTGCAGGATAATGAGCCAGGGCTTGATACACGCCGATTAACGCTGGATGAAATTACTTTTCTGGGGAACTACACCTATAGCGTGGTCGATCTTAAAGCGGCTATTGATTTGTTATACAGTGGTGCGTTGGGTTCGCTCGATTGGGTTGATACGCGCCCCCTATCTGATGGTGCGGCAGCTTTTAGTGAAATTCACGAGGGCAAGGCTGGTTCTCCTAAGATTGTTCTCAGACCATGAATTGTTGACAAACGGAAGAGTAATAGGGCCGTATAGTATTTTTAATGTGCCTAATTATTGCCTAGGATTAATATCTAAAACCAAAAGCCCAGCCGTTTCTCGGCTAGGCTTTTTTATGCCAGTTATTTTTTATCTACAAACCAATGCCTGTAAAAGGATATTTTAGACTAGAAAAATTACTCGTTAGTTGTGCTGATACAGCAATGGAAACTCATCACCCACTAACGGATCTCCATGCTGCAATGTGACATGGTTAAAAGGGGGAGAGGTGACAATGTTTTGTTTACGTACGAAGCGAACATCGTCGCCTACTAACCTAAGAGAAAACGCACGTCTTTGAGTGCTCGTACTATGATTAGCGGGTGCTCCATGCAATGTTCGGTAGTCAAATGCAACGGCATCGCCAGGCATCAAGTCCCAACCGACTATATTATAGTTATCTCTATTGGCATTGATGTCAGGGATTTCTTCGAGACCATCACTCTGGTTTAATGGTTGACCATTAAACCGTTGAGGGCGGAAAGATTTCCCCCATTGATGCGATCCTGAAACAAACTCCAAGGTTCGCTCCCGAGGAATTTCGTCCAGAGGGATCCATAGACTGACAGTTTTTGGACCGTCAACGCAATAATAGGGCATATCGTGGTGCCATGGCGTGGCAATACCGGTCTGGGCTTCTTTGACTAAAACATGCTCGTGAAAAAGCTGAACTTTTTCACTATTCATCAAATTAGCCGCTATTTCTGCAGCGAGGGAATTGAAAATAAAGTCTCGATACTGAGGAATTCGTTGCCAACTGCAGTAATCGACAAAGAACTGTCCACCCCCGTCTTCACTTTGATAGATTCTAGCGTCAGGATTCGGATTGGCTATGTTGGCAGCAATGCCATTACGAAGCGTCTCTACCCAGTCTACAAAAAGGCCGCGCAGAACCGTAACGCCTTCGTTCTGAAATTGTAGTACAGTGCTAGTATCGAGTTGTAATTTCATTTCATACTCCTGATCAATTACATTAATGATGAAACACTTTAACCATTAGAAATACTTTGCGAAACCAGTATTAATAAATAGTTTATATCAAATAAATATAATCAGTCGTATTCATATGAAAAACTACTTAATGCGATTATGGTCGGTTATAAAACACAAAAAAGGTTTAAATTTGGTTCTCAACAGACCGACCAATGATTTCAACTGCTTTTTGTTTAGATGTGATGCAAGAGCTAGGCAATCAATTCATTCGCTTGAATACAAGGCCATCTAACGAATCAAATGTGTTGCATCACGCGATTGTAATACTGAATAACTCCAACCTGAAGACTTTGACCTACTCCTAGTCCGGGGCGGTATGAATCGATACCGAAATGTCGTTGGTTCTATCAACCAGCAATTGTTGAATCTAGTTTTAAGTATCATCAAATGCAGGGACTGTATAACTTTTGTGAGAAGATTTTTAATAACGATGCAAAAGAGCGATTTGAAGAATATTTTGAGAATAGTCAGTAACCCATAATGAGGTTCGAATGAAGCAATACCTACTTAGTATTGATCAAGGCACAACGAGTACTCGAGCCATGTTATTTGATGACAGTGGTAAGGCTTGCTACACAGCGCAAAAAGAATTTACTCAATATTTCCCCGATGATGGCTGGGTAGAGCACGACCCTGAAGAAATTTGGTCGACGACACTTGCGGTGGTTATAGACGCCTTGTCTAAAGCCAAGCAAGACAATGTTACCGTCGCCGCAATAGGTATCACTAATCAACGTGAAACCACAGTAATTTGGGATCGAGCCACTGGTAAACCAATATACAACGCCATCGTATGGCAAGACCGAAGAACAGCTGACTATTGCGAATCTTTGCGAGCAAAGGGCAAAGAGTCAGTAATAATATCAAAAACGGGTTTACTATTAGACTCTTACTTTTCTGGCACAAAGATTAACTGGATTTTGAACCATGTCGATGGTGCGCGAGAACGAGCCATGCTAGGTGAGCTCGCTTTTGGCACCATCGATTCGTTTCTCATTTGGCGACTGACGCAAGGTGCCGTGCATGCGACTGACGCCACCAATGCGTCACGCACCATGCTATTCAATATACATACTCAAAGTTGGGACAAGGCGCTGCTGGATTTATTGGAAGTGCCTGAGTCATTACTAGCTGAAGTTAAAGATAGTTCTGCTGACTTTGGGGTGACGAGCCATGCAGTTTTGGGCGTAGAAATACCCATTGGTGGTGTTGCGGGTGATCAGCAAGCGGCACTCATAGGGCAGGCCTGCTTTCAACCAGGCATGATTAAAAGCACCTACGGTACGGGTTGTTTCATGATGCTCAATACTGGAAGCCAAGCGATCGAGTCAAAGAATCGATTGTTAACAACGGTTGCCTATCGTTTAAATGGTGTCACCACCTACGCGCTAGAAGGCTCTATTTTTGTTGCTGGTGCTGCAATTCAGTGGCTGCGTGACGGTATTGGTATTATTGACTCAGCCGCCGAATCTGAAAAGATGGCTGCTTCCTTGGCGTCAAATGCTGGTGTTTATCTTGTGCCTGCCTTTACTGGTTTAGGGGCTCCTCACTGGGATCCGGATGCACGGGCAGCTATATTCGGCATGACACGCAATACAGGGCCAGCGGAGCTGGTGCGAGCGACCTTAGAGTCAGTCTGTTACCAAACGTCAGATTTACTCAACGCCATGAACGGAGATGGGCAAGCGCCACTGAGTATTAGAATTGATGGTGGCATGGTTCAGAATAACTGGCTTTGTGGTTTTCTGGCAGACATTCTTGCTGTCAATGTAGAGCGACCACTGGAAACTGAAACAACCGCTTTGGGAGCTGCTTACTTGGCGGGATTGCATATCGGTATTTTTGACTCTACTGATACCATTGCGAAAAATTGGCAATCAGAATCAAAGTTTAAACCCGATATGGGTGAATCGAAACGAAGCTTGTTACTGACTGGCTGGCATAAGGCCGTTCGAAATGTCACATCTCATGATTGAAGTGACATGATTGATGAACTAGGATAAGCCTGTATTTAAATTGCATTTTTACAAACTAAACTAACTTAACAGGTGGAACAACATCATGTTAGGTGAATAAGCGATACAATATTCTTTTGATTTTTGGCGGTACATCACTACGACAAAGTGAGTCTGTTATATTTTCGGAAGGTAATTACAGCATCATGGGGCTATGCCATTAGGCTTTATCTTTATAGATATTAATCTGTAACCAAGAGTATCCTCCCTCTAACAATAGACAAACTAACAGTTAAAAATAATGAATCAACTTGAACAACTTCAGCAATTCACGACACTGGTCGCCGACACAGGTGACATAGAAGCGATTCAGCAATATACCCCCGAAGATGCGACAACGAATCCCTCTCTTATTCTAAAGGCGGTTAGCTTGCCGCACTACCAACCCCAACTCGCCTTAGCGCGGTCTTACGCACTGTCTGAAGGTGGAGACGCTCAACAGCAACTTGATAATGCCTCTGACAAACTGGCTGTTTTAATTGGAAAAGAAATACTCGGCATTGTACCTGGCAGAATCTCTACCGAAGTGGACGCACGATTGTCTTTTGATATATCGGCGAGTATTCAAAGGGCACGAAAAATAATTGGTTTTTACGAGCAGGATGGCATTGAACGGAAACGTATACTGATCAAATTAGCCTCGACTTGGGAAGGTATACAGGCTGCTGGGCAGCTTGAAAAAGAAGGTATTAATTGTAACCTCACTTTACTGTTCAGTTTTGCTCAGGCACAAGCCTGTGCCGATGCAGGCGTATTCTTGATTTCTCCCTTTGTTGGGCGGATATTTGATTGGTATAAAAAGGCCGATGGTGTTGACAGTTACTTACCTCAAGACGATCCAGGTGTTTTATCCGTCCAGCGTATTTTCAACTATTACAAAACACATGGTTTTGACACTGTAGTGATGGGTGCTAGTTTTAGAAATTGCGATCAAATTCGACAGTTGGCTGGCTGTGATCGACTTACCATAAGTCCAGCTCTAATGCAGGAATTAGCAGATACTGAGTTACCCTTAGCCGAAATTCTAGACGAAAAAAATACCACAACAGCCGACAACAAAAATCGATTAGACGAGTCTAGTTTTCGTTGGGGCCATAATAATGACCCAATGGCGACAGAAAAATTGGCTGAGGGCATTCGGCTTTTCACCGCTGACCAGTTAAAGCTTGAAGCTATTTTAATGCCTAGCTAATTAATATTGCCGTCAACGTTAGGTGAACATCGTTGGCGGCTTTAGGTATTACAAAAACAGTGTTCGTAACAAACCCCTTTGCATTTACTGTATTGTGAAGCACTGGTTAGTGCTTTAGTGGCTGCTGGTTACCAAGCATTTGTTATATAGACAAAGTAAATGCTGAGTTTTGGCTACAGTAAACTATCTATTGACGATCGGCGTGTTAAGTACCTATAAACAAGTTTTCGGATCAACGTCATGTAGATGACAGTTAAAAACGCTCACTTGACCATAACTTTACTTACTTTTTTCTCATTATTAACTTTGTGTCGACTATGAAAAGAGCTGACAAGGTCAACAATAAGCCGTTGAAGATTGGGCCTCATATTTCACATACCTAGTTTATTTGTACCTTTATCTACTTAGCCACCGTTAATCCGATTAACTTAAATCCATTAGTGAATGGTTGGGCGTCATCGAAACTAGGGGGTTCCCTCTTGTAAAAGACTGGGACATTCACTTCTTAGTGGTTCGTGCCCCTACCCATCAAGAACGATTTGGGTAGGGCTAAACTGATAACTTCTGAGCGAGAATCGAATGGTAACTATCGGCATATTCTAAAATATTCTGAAACTTGACTTCTCTAGGCTTGAAATTAGGAAACCTCGGCATTAGATAGAATCTTTAGATCAGTTACTACCCATGTCACTGATCGGCATGGATATGCCACAAGATGATTTATAATGCATCGCTGAAAAGTAACTAAAGATAGTGCCGAAGCTGCTAGTCGGCGAAATATAATTATTATTTATAAATCTGAAATTTAATTGAAGCTTGTATTACTAAAGCTCGCTAATCAGGAGACCTGTGAGAATGCACAATCTGCAAAATTTTTATATTAATGGCCATTGGGTGGCTCCAATATCGTCGACCACTATGGCGGTTTTAAATCCTGCCACAGAACAACAGATTGGTATTGTCGCCATGGGCAATGGGACGGATGTAGACCGGGCTGTCGCGGCAGCAAAAGAAGCGTTCAAGACATTCTCTCAAACCACTAAGTCCGAACGACTTGAACTGTTACTTCGCTTAAAGCAAGTAACCGAATCTCGATTTGAAGAGTTGGCTCAAGCGATGCGTATGGAGATGGGCGCACCTATTTCGATGGCACGAGAAATACAGGCAGATGCTGCAGTTGGTCATCTTCAGGGGTTTATTGATGCATTAGAAACACTCGAAGAACGCATTGATTTAGGCAATGGTGATATTTTAATGCGTGAGCCCATTGGTGTTTGTGGTCTTATTACACCATGGAACTGGCCAATGAATCAGATAGTATTGAAGGTTGTGCCAGCGCTTGCGACGGGCTCAACCTGTATCTTAAAACCATCAGAACATACGCCTATCTCTGCGATGATTTATGCTGAAATCATCCACGAAGCAGGCTATCCACCGGGTGTGTTTAACCTCGTGAATGGTGATGGTCCAACCGTTGGCGCCGCAATGTCGCTACATGCCGACGTGCAAATGATGTCCTTCACTGGTTCTACCCGCGCTGGCATTGCCCTGACGCATGACGCGGCGGACACCATCAAACGGGTAACGCTAGAACTGGGTGGCAAATCACCCAATTTAGTTTTTGCTGATTGTGATTTGGAAGAAAGAGTTACTGCTTCGGTACAAGAATGTATGTTTAATACAGGCCAATCCTGTGATGCCCCTACTCGCTTGTTGGTTGAGCGGTCCTGTTATGCTGAAGTTCTTAAAATTGCCAAACGTGCGGCAGAATCAATAACAGTTGGTAACCCCGAAGAAGAAGGCGATCACATTGGTCCACTATTTGACAAGATTCAATTTGACCGCGTTCAAGCCATGATCGAAGTCGGCATTGAAGAAGCAGGCTTACCCTTAGCTGGTGGACTTGGAAGACCTGATGGCATGGAAAAGGGCTGGTATGTGAAGCCGACCATCTTTGCCGATGTAACGAACGATATGCGTATTGCAAAGGAAGAAATCTTTGGCCCAGTGTTAGTTATTATCCCTTTTGAAGATGAGGCCGAAGCCATCGCCATTGCCAATGACACGCTTTACGGTCTAGGGGCTTTTATTCAAACAGGAGATTCACAACGGGCCAGCAGAGTTGCTGCTCAATTGCGAGCTGGAGCAGTCCATATAAATGGAGCAGGTATGAACTATGGCACGCCTTTCGGTGGCTATAAGCAGTCAGGCAATGGTCGAGAAGGCGGCATGATGGGTTTAGAGGATTATCTCGAAACTAAGACCCTGCATGGTTCGTTTTAAAGCAAACCAACAATAACATGACTGAGTTGAGGCTAAGAGAGATACAAAGCCTCAACTTCAGAACTGTCGAATAGTTACGGTGAATTCAAGCCCGGTATGTTTAACTACATTCGGGCTTTTCTTTGAATGATGATTGGTTTGCATTGAATACCTAAATTGTTGATTAAGTGGACATACGTATGCACTGATCTGCACCGCAGGTTAGTTCCTAAATAGACTTTTGAGGTAAGTCAAACTAACTAATAGCCTCATTAAACGGTTTGAGATCGCCAAGCACTATCATTTGGCGATTCTGAATTTTTTGGAGGGCATATTGAAGTCTATTGTTAGGTGACTCCTTCCACGAACATTCGAAAAATACGATGATAATGTCTGAAATATACGAATTTACTTATTGAAAGATTGTCATATTATACGCCTGCTTAAGCAAATCAATAAGTGCTAGGCTAATTGATAATCTAAGCTTAATATTCTAAAAATTTAAATGGAATACGAGTAAAAACATGAAACGAATGATGCTATTTTTACTCACCAACATAGCCATTATGGTGGTGCTTAGCATCACCTTGAGAATACTTGGCGTTGACAGCATATTGGCTGAAAATGGATCTGACCTCAATATTCAGGCATTAATCATATTGTCAGGTGTCATCGGTTTTGGTGGTTCGTTCATATCATTGCTAATATCCAAGTGGATGGCGAAACGCATGACGGGCGCAGTTGTGATCACTAACCCCAGTAGTAATGTGGAGAAATGGTTATTGAGCACAGTGGAAAAGCAGTCAAAAATTGTTGGTATAAAAATGCCTGAAGTAGCAATTTTTCCATCACCTGCAATGAATGCTTTTGCAACAGGCGCATCTAAAAATAAAGCACTCGTTGCTGTGTCGCAAGGTTTGTTAGACAGCATGTCACAAGGGGAGATTGAAGCAGTCCTCGGCCACGAAGTAAGCCATGTCGCCAATGGTGATATGGTAACCCTAGCTTTGATTCAAGGTGTAGTGAATACCTTTGTGGTGTTTTTATCTCGAGTTGTTGGCCATGTCGTAGACCGTGTGATTTTAAAAAACAATCAGGGTCATGGCATTGGCTACTTTGTAACGGTAATGATAGCGCAGATAGTCTTGTCGGTACTGGCTTCAACCATCGTCATGTATTTTTCAAGAAAGCGTGAATTTATTGCTGATACGGGTGGTGCTGATTTGGCCGGACATCAGAACATGATTAATGCGCTCAAACGACTTGGACAGGTAGAACCGGAAGCCTTGCCGGAACAAATGGCCGCTTTTGGTATTAATGACAAAGGCGGGTTTATGGCTCTTTTCTCATCACATCCGCCGATTGAGGCAAGAATAGCTGCCCTTGAAGAACGCTCAAAAAAACATCTATGACCTAATCAAGTCGAGTTTAAGCCGAGTTTATACTCCGACATCCTATTCATTACTGTGATTTATAAAGCCATTCATTCGAGAGTGGCCTTAAGCAACCCACAATGCAGTTCAGGTCACTAACTATATGAGCCTACACTCAATTTGGCTTTGGGATTAGTGACTCATTTTTTTATGACTTTCTTTCGATTGGGACCGTCCCAAGACTTGATAACCACCTTGAATAGTATTTTCCAGTTCAAGTGACAACGCATTGCAAACTGAGGCGAGCTTTTCCATTTTTCTGGTTCGAAGCCGGAGCATCGATACGGTTAATTCATGTATTGGGAAATAGGGACTATCAATGAATTTTAATAAGCCATATTTAAGTTCATCTTCGATAGATGAAAGTGGCAGCCATGCCATGCCAAGCCCAGCCTGAGCTGACGATACAATAGCACTAGTCATTTCTGCGCCTAGCTTTTGGGAAAAATTATGTGCTGACTTTGCAATCAACTCTTGATGAACTTGTTTACCCAGAAAAATATTTTCTGGGTAGGTGACTATTTGTATTTGATCACTTCCTGGGATCGAATTGATTATTTTATTTAGCTGCTTTGGCGAACATACTGGGACTAATAAGTCGGTCGTTACCTGAGTTTTTATGACTAGGTCTGTGGGTATTTCTAATGTATTTACTGGTGTCTCATAAGCCAGCATAAGAGACACTTCTTCTGTCATTAATCGTTGGAAACACGCATTTTGATTGCCAGACCAGAGTTGTATTTGATGACCAGATAGTAAGCTTTGAATTTGACTTATGGCTTTTGGTATTGGCACCGATGAAAGAGAGTGTAATGCTGCGATGGCCAGTACTTCATTTTCTTTATAGCCCCGTTTTAAATCAAGGGTGACACGTTTGATACTGGTTAGTGCTGATTCGATATCACTGGCCATTTCAAGCAATATTTGCGTTGGTGTAGCAGGGCGACCTGTTCGGTCAACGAGGTTGATGCCATGGCTAGCCTCTATTGCCTGCAGCCGTCGAGAATAGGCTGGCTGTGAAATATTGCGGGTTCGAGCGGCACGGCTTATATTGCGTGATTTTATCAATGCCAATAAATCTTCCAGTGCTTGCTCATTCATTGACATTAACTCTACCTCTTAATATGCGCATAGAACATGCTATTTACGAATAAATGCATTATAAACATATTTTTCTGCATGCTACTATTTAGTTGATATTTAAAACTAGATGAGGAAAGAGAATCAATGAAAAATATAATCAAACTGACAGCCTTGAGCGCTGTAATGCTAACGAGTTTATCGGGTCAGGCGACTGCTGATGCTGGTGATTCACGTATATTAAAACGAATTCAGGATAGGGGTGTGGTAACCATTGGTCATCGTGAAACCTCAATACCATTTTCCTATATCGGGAATGATGAAAAGCCGGTGGGTTACTCAATCGATATCTGTTTGAAAATCGTCGATGCGATTAAAGTCGAGCTAGAAAATCCAAATCTAAAAGTTAAATATGTGCCTGTCACAGGTCAAACTAGAATTCCATTGATAGCGAATGGCACGATTGATATCGAATGTGGTTCGACAACCAACAACCTGACTCGTCAGAAACAAGTGTCTTATTTGTCTACTACGTTTATTACGGGTACTAAAATTGCCAGCAAAAAAGGTTCTGGCATTACTGAAATTGAAGATCTGGAAGGCAAAATCATTGGTATGTCAGCTGGTACAACTAACGAAAAAGCGATTAAAGCTGCAATCAAAGATTTAGGCCTAAATGTTAAAATAGTGGGTGTAAAAGATCATAGCCAGGGTTGGTTAGCGCTACAAACTGATCGAGTCGATGCCTATGCTTCCGACGATGTTTTGTTATATGGTTTGATTTCTAAGTCGAAGAGCCCAGCCGAATATCAAGTGACTGGTCGTTTTCTATCCTTCGACCCTTATGCGATTATGGTGCCACGAAATGACTCCACGTTTGAACGATTGGGTCGGGTTGTGATGTCTGGTCTTATGGCCAGTGGCGAAATGGAAACTGTTTATAATAAATGGTTTGTGCCAGGACCAACCGGCATCAACATGAAGATGTCAGATACGTTAAGAACAGCATTTGAAATTCAAGCTTTTCCAAACTAGGTAACGTTAGGGAGATATTTAGGAGGCATAGTACAACCATGCCTCCTTTTTTATGTCAAAACTATCCATTGGTTGTTAATTATGAATTATAACTGGGACTGGGGCATACTTTTTCGTGAGCCGTATCTTAATTGGCTCATTGACGGTCTTGGCTGGACAGTATCACTGTCACTAATGGCCTGGATTATCGCGTTTAGCCTTGGATCAATACTCGGCATCATGCGCACATCTATTAGTCCGACCTTACGCTTTATTGGTACAGTCTACGTAGAGATTTTTCGGAATGTGCCTTTACTCGTTCAGCTGTTTCTGTGGTTTTTTGTGTTCCCAGAATTATTGCCGGATGATGCAGGTCGATGGGTAAAGCGTGAAATGCCTATGCCCGCTTTAACAACAGCAATTTTAGGCATAGGTTTATATACAGCGTCTCGTGTGTGTGAGCAGGTCCGTTCAGGTATTGAGGCGATTGGTATTGGCCAACGCAATGCGGGCAGAGCATTGGGTATGTCAGAAACCAAAGTCTATACCAATGTACTTTTGCCTAATGCTTACCGAATCATTATCCCTCCGTTAACCAGCGAATTTCTCACCATATTTAAAAACTCATCACTTGCTTTAACCATTGGTGTGGTCGAATTGACAGCGATGACTCGACAAATTGAAGAATATACCTTTCAGGGTTTTGAGGCATTTACTGCCGCTACGGTTATTTACAGTCTAATGACTTTTATTGTCATGTTGATTATGACCACTATTGAAAAATACGTCCGAGTGCCCGGGCGTGTGAATGTGGGGTAGCCGAGATGATAGATTTTGATTATGACATCATCTGGAATAATCTACCTTTTCTATGGGAGGGTATGAAAGTAACGTTGCTGCTGACATTGTTAGCAATCGTTGGCGGTTTATTCTTAGGCACAATACTAGCGTTAGTTCGAGTAGCGAAAATTCCAATACTTGCATGGGTTGCTGCAGCTTATGTCAATTTTTTTCGCTCTTTACCGCTTATACTGGTTATTTTCTGGCTCTACTTTTTGGTTCCACTCATCCTTGGGCGCTCAGTAGGAAGCTTCTATTCAGTGCTGGTCGCTTTTGTATTATTCGAAGCCGCTTATTATTCAGAAATTGTCAGAGCTGGTATTTCAAGCGTAGGCAGTGGCCAAATAGCCGCCGCACGAGCCATCGGTTTAACTTATCCACAAACGATGCGTTATGTTGTCTTGCCACAGGCGTTTCGAGCGATGGTCCCTGTATTGCTAACGCAGGCAATTATTTTGTTTCAGGATACGTCATTGGTTTATGTCGTCGGCCTGAAAGACTTTCTAGTGAGTGCTGAGCTGATTGCCAATCGGGATCAACGCTTGATCGAAATGTTTATTTTTGTGGCGATTGTTTATTTTGTTATTTGTTTTTCGGGCTCGTTGCTTACTCGACATCTTCAAAAGAAGTTAAAGATATGATTGAAATTAAAAATGCAAATAAATGGTATGGCGACTTTCAGGTCTTGTCTGACTGTTCTACTTCAGTCAAAAAAGGTGAAGTCGTCGTAGTTTGTGGGCCATCAGGTTCTGGTAAAAGCACGCTGATTAAATGCGTCAATGGATTAGAGCCGATCGATGATGGTGTCATTACAGTAGAAGGCGTCAAAGTCAATGACAAAAAAACTGATTTGAATCAGTTGCGTGCACGCATCGGTATGGTTTTTCAAAACTTTGAATTGTTTCCGCACATGAATGCGATTGAAAACGTCAAATTGGGCCAGCTAAAGGTGCTAGGACGAAATCCTGCAGAAGCTGAAGAAAAGGCAACCGCGTTATTAAAGCGAGTGGGTTTGGCTGAGCATGCAAAAAAGTATCCATCACAATTATCTGGTGGACAGCAGCAACGGGTTGCTATCGCTCGGGGTCTGGCCATGGATCCGATAGCCATGCTATTCGATGAACCTACATCAGCCCTCGATCCGGAAATGATTAATGATGTGCTCGACGTTATGATCGAGTTAGCAGAGGAAGGTATGACCATGATGGTCGTTACACACGAAATGGGATTTGCTCAGAAAGTGGCCAATCGAGTGGTTTTTATGGACGAGGGTAAAATAGTTGAAGATTCTCCAAAGGATGATTTTTTCGGAAGTCCTAGAAGTGATCGGGCTCAATTATTTCTGTCGAAAATTCTAACTCACTAATTAATTTAATAAGTAGTAAGCTAACTTATCGACTAAAAATTAGGCACTAAAACATGAAACCAATTGTGTATTGCAATGGCGAATTTATCGAAGAGCAAAGTGCCAAAGTCTCTATCTTTGATCGCGGCTTTCTATTTGGTGATGGCGTCTATGAAGTTGTTCCTGTTGTTAATGGCAAGCTGATTGACAAGTTTGAGTTCTTGCAACGACTGGAGCGCAGTCTTTATGAGCTAGAGCTTGAATGGCCTTTTAGCCAGCTTGAATATGTAGACATGCTGGAAACTTTAATTGAGCGCAATAAACTGCTTGAAGGTAGTGTTTACACCCAAGTCACCAGAGGCGTTGCGCCGCGTGACTTTGCATTTCCAGACAATACACCAACGACCTGTATTGCTTTTACATCAGACAAATCTTTTCTCAATAGTCCACTAGTTGAAACGGGTGTTGACGTTATAACGGTTGAAGATTTGCGCTGGAAGCGTCGAGATATTAAATCAATCGCTCTATTGGCTCAGTGTATCGCGAAACAGGAATCCAGACGGCAAGGTTGTTATGAAAGCTGGATGATGGAAGGTGAGCTTGTTACTGAAGGTAGCTCGTCGACGGCCTATATTGTAAAAGATAATACAATTATCACTCGACCTAAATCGAATGATGTACTGCCGGGTATTCGACGTCATGTATTGTTGGAATTAGCTGCCGATAACGGCATAGCGGTTGAGCTTCGTGCCTTCACCTTAGATGAAGTACTGGCAGCCGATGAGGCGTTCTTAAGTAGTGCAACGACGCTGGTCATGCCGGTTATCACTATTGATGGGAAGCCGATTGCTGAAAAAAAGCCTGGTTTAATAACTTTGAAGCTTCGCCAATTGTATGTAAACAGAATTAAAAAACAGGCTGGCTTGTAATGACTTAATGGACTCAAACAGTTGCTTTTTGGCGTCCTTTTTTTTCTACGAGAACAATAATTATACCGCTTGAAATGATCAGCATGCTGCCGATAATAGAATAGTGGTCTGGCCATTCACCCCAAACTAAATAGCCTAGCAGCAACGCTAAAGGCATCGAGCTATATTCAAATGGTGCCATTAGCGATGCTTGGCCAATTCTATAGGATTGGGATACCAAATAACCGCCCATGGCAACAAAAAATCCACAGGCTGCGATTAAACCCATGTCGTCGAAAGCTGGCAAGGTCCAACTGCGTAACAAAAAGCCTAAAGTTGGATTGTCTGGAGTATAAAATCGACCATCACCAACAGATAACCCAACGATTGAGCTAATGACAATAAAGGAAAGCTGGATGTAAAAAGTCAAAGTTCCAGCTTTGTCTTGCATGCCAAGCTTGCTTGTCATCATCACCATGCAGGCATAAGCGAAGGCGGCTATGATGGGTAATAAAGCGGTCATCTTAAATATTTCAGTACCTGGCCTAAGCATAACAATGACGCCCAAAAGGCCTATAAGGATAGAAACCCATCGATACAAACTAACCTTTTGGGCTAAAACTAACTGTGATAGTAAACAGATAAACAAAGGCGCCGAGTAGAACAACGCAACAGTTTCAGCAATGGGCAGGCTCGCCAGACCCAGGAAAAAGAACATGTTCGCCACTACTAGCATCAAGCCTCTGATAAAGTGCAAGACGGGCCTTTTAGTTTTGAGGATAACAAAACCACCTTCTAGTTGGACGATGACGATAACAAAAACCATAGCGAACAGCGCACGAAAAAGCATGATTTCATGTAATGCATAACTTGGGCTCAATATTTTTACAATTGAGTCGCTAATGGTCAACAATGCCACTGCGGCTATTAGGCAAAATATGCCTTGAGAATTCTTTGTCATCAATAACAGGCCATTTATTATTTGAGCTTGGCTCGTTTTCAAAATGATGATCAGACTGCACTTGTTTTGCTAGTTTTGATAGTCATTTCGATCTAAGATATGTGATCACAAAATATTTAACGTGACAATTATTACCTAAGGTAAATTAACATGGCCCAATCTGACGTCCAACCCTCTGACCGAACAGTTTTTGATTGGCAGGATCCGATGTTTTTTGATCAACAACTGAGTGATGAAGAGCGCTTAATTCGAGATGCTGCGCACGAGTATTGTCAGGGTAAACTCATGCCTCGAATAAAGGAGGCGAATCGTCATGAAGTATTTCATCGTGAAATCATGACTGAATTGGGTGAGCTGGGGTTATTAGGGTCAACTATTCCCGAAGCGTATGGCTGTGCAGGCGTTAATTATGTGTCCTATGGCCTGATTGCCAGAGAAGTTGAGCGAGTGGATAGTGGTTATCGCTCGGCAATGAGTGTTCAGTCGTCACTGGTCATGCATCCGATATTTGCTTATGGTACTGAAGCGCAACGGCAGAAATATTTACCATCACTCGCAACTGGCGAGAAAGTTGGCTGCTTTGGTTTGACTGAGCCAGATGCTGGATCTGATCCGGGTAGCATGAACACGGTGGCGACGGTGGTCGATGGTGGTTATTCGTTAAAAGGTGCAAAAATGTGGATTACCAATTCACCGATTGCCGATGTAATGGTGGTATGGGCAAAACTTGATGGGGTCATACGTGGTTTTATTCTTGAGCGTGGCATGCCCGGATTAAGTACACCCAAGATCGAAGGTAAGTTTTCATTACGGGCGTCGGTAACGGGCGAAATCGTCATGCAAGACGTCTTCGTACCAGAGGAAAACTTACTACCGAATGTAAAAGGACTGAAAGGTCCTTTCGGCTGTTTGAATAAAGCTCGCTATGGTATTGCTTGGGGTAGTATCGGTGCTGCAGAATTTTGTTGGCATGCGGCTCGCCAATATACGCTCGACCGAATGCAGTTTGGTCGTCCGCTGGCCGCAACGCAGTTGATCCAAAAGAAGCTGGCTGACATGCAAACTGAAATAACACTAGGATTACAGTCTTGTCTTCAAATGGGCCGATTAATGGATGTTGATAACTGTCCTGTTGAATTGGTATCGTTGATGAAACGAAATAACTGTGGCAAGTCGCTTGATATTGCCCGTTTGGCTCGTGATATGCATGGAGGTAACGGTATATCAGATGAGTATCATGTGATTCGACACGTGATGAACCTTGAAGCGGTTAATACCTACGAGGGAACGCATGACGTACATGCTTTGATTTTAGGTCGTGCTCAAACAGGGTTGCAGGCTTTCAGTTAATGAGCGGTGCATTAAATGGTTTTCGAGTGCTCGATCTGAGTCGAATACTAGCGGGCCCTTGGGCCAGTCAAATGTTGGCCGATCTGGGTGCTGAGGTAATTAAGGTCGAGCGCCCACAACAAGGCGACGATACTCGTGCCTGGGGCCCGCCTTATATGCCTAATGCAAAAGGCGACGATACCACCGAATCTGCTTATTTTCATAGTGCGAATCGCGGTAAACAGTCGGTTTCTATTGATATGTCAACGGAGCAGGGACAGTCATTAATTCGTCAACTGGCTAAGGTCAGCGACGTATTAATTGAAAACTTTAAAGTAGGTGGGTTGAAAAAATACGGCCTTGACTACGAAAGCTTGAAATCCATTAACCCAAAACTGGTTTACTGCTCGATAACTGGATTTGGCCAAACTGGCCCTTATGCAGAACGTGCTGGATATGACTTTATGATTCAGGCCATGGGTGGATTGATGAGTGTTACTGGCACCCCAGAAGGTGAGCCAATGAAAGCCGGTGTGGCATTAGTGGACGTAATGACTGGTTTATATGCCACGAATGCGATCCAGGCTGCCCTGATTCATCAGCTTAAAACAGGTGAGGGCCAGTATATTGATTTGGCCCTGCTAGATGTTCAGGTTGCAACTTTGGCCAATCAGGCAATGAACTTCCTCGTTACTGGAAACAATCCTTGGCGATTGGGTAATGCCCACCCTAATATCGTGCCTTATCAGGCATTTCAAACGAATGACGGCTTTATTATTCTGGCCATTGGCAATGACGCTCAGTTTAGTCGATTTTGTGAGCTGACTGATGCCAATACGTTAGCAAGTGATGAGCGCTATCAAAAAAATGCTAACCGAGTCAAGAATCGCACGTCATTAATTCCGTTTATAATCAACATTATGCTCACCCAAACGACTGATTGGTGGCTTGAACATCTTAATCAAAAGGGCATCCCTTGTGGTCCGATTAATAATTTGGATCAGGTTTTTTCTGATCCTCAGGTTCAATTTCGAAACATGCAGCTTGCACTTGATCACCCGACTGCGGGTAAAGTTGCCAGTGTTAAGAACCCCATCAATCTGTCACAAACGCCACTAGAATATAATCGTTCGGCACCCACGTTGGGCCAGCATACGAATGAGGTTTTGTCCCAGGTTTTAGGCCTTGACCACGCTAATATTGAGCGTCTGCGTGAAGATAAAATAGTGTCTTAACGAGTGGTTTCTTAAGTTTGCTTTCAATATCCTTTTTTTAAAACTGAAATCATCCAAACTTAACATCTGCCTCCAGCAGTAACTCGCTCGCTTTCTCACCAACCATTATTGCAGGGCCGTTAGTATTACCTGATGGTAGTGAGGGGAATATTGAAGCGTCCGCAATGCGTAATCCTTCGAGTCCATACACTTTTAAATTGGCATCAACAACATTGATGGCTGGGTCTGGCCCCATACGGCAGGTGCTCGCTGGATGATACACAGTGCCGCCCTGTTGGCGAGCATGATCCATTAATCCCTTATCATCTAAAACGTCTGACCCTGGCTCTATTTCACTTGTAATGATGCGCCTCATGGTTGCTGTATTGGCTAATCGCCGCAAGAACTGTATCGCCTCGAGTAATTCCTGCCGATCATGTTCAGTAGCAAGGTAATTAGGTTGAATCTCTGGCGCGTCATTAGGGTCATCTGATTTCAAACGAATATATCCTAAGCTAGTTGGGTGACATTGAGAGATGCCGATACAAAATGCCGCATAGGAGTCTGGGTTTAATAAAGGTCGAGAACCTGGAGGCGTCTTTTGATAGCTAAGTGGGGAAAAGTAGAGTTGCATATTGGGACGCGTTAATTCCGCTCGGGTTCGAAAAAAACCACCTGCATGATTGATATTTCGTGCCAACGGCCCACGCCTTGCTGTTAGATATTGTATTCCGGCCCAAAGCTTTCCCATCATTGGATGCAGTTGGTTATTGAGTGTGGGTAGTTTAGACCGGTAAATATGATCTAGGCCATAATGATCCTGTAAATTTTTACCGACAGCTGGGCTGTTATGAATCACTGGGATATCGAGTGCTGATAACTCATCTGCCGGCCCAACACCCGACAATAATAGCAGCTGTGGTGTATTGATGGCACCAGCCGAAAGAATGACTTCGACCCTCGCTCGTATTGTTTTTGTTTCGCCATTTTTAATATAATTGATGCCGACAGCACGCTTTCCTTCAAACAGAATTTTTGTGGCTAACGCATTGGTTACAATACGCAGGTTATGACGTTTTCGAATAGGCCATAAGTAGGCGCGTGACGCTGACATACGTTGGCCATTCTTAACATTGAGATGGTAACTGCCAGCCCCTTCTTGGGTTGCACCATTAAAGTCATCATTGAGTGGTAACCCCGCCTCCTGACAAGCTGCCACATAATGCTTGTAAATGGGGTGTAAGCCACGAGAAGATGCATCAATGTGCAGCGGTCCATTGGCACCGTGAAACTCGCTTTCACCAAGGCTATGATCTTCCATTCGTTTGAACAGTGGCAATACGCTTTGCCAGTCCCAGCCAGGGTTTCCGGCAGCACACCAATTGTCGTAATCTTTTGCTTGTCCTCGGATATAAATCATTGCGTTGATCGAGCTTGAGCCACCCAACACTTTTCCACGTGGCCAGTAGCTGCGTCGGTTGGCTGTATTGACCACAGGTTCAGTTTGATACATCCAGTTGACCTGACTATCGTAAAAAGACTTTCCATAACCGAGCGGTACCTGCA
>JBLHWR010000027.1:0-20559 GCA_047629275.1 Gammaproteobacteria bacterium | reverse complement strand
CTAGAAGCTAGAATTAAATAACAGTAGCTTTAAGCGCCGAACGCAATTCAGCTTCTACCAAATCTTTACCTATGAAAACAAGCTTGGTTTGACGCAGTTCCTCATTGCCCCAGGCGCGATCGAAGTAACGCTCCAACCTTTCACCAACGCCTTGTAATACCTGGCGCATGGGCTTACCGGGTAGGGCAAGAAACCCCTTCACACGATAAATAGTGTTAACTGCGATCAAACCATCGACGACAGCGACCAGTTTTTCGGAATCCACTTCACCCAGTGTGATCGATACTGAGTTGAAATGATCATGGGCATGGTGGTGATCTTCTTCGTGATCGTGATGATGATCGTGGTGGGTGTGAACGGTTTCAATGGCATCTTCCGATGCAAACTGAAGCCCCATGATCAGGTCGCTTTGAATTTGACCATTAGCCACTTCGAGCATTTTAACCTGCGGTTTTACGCGTTCGTTCACCTGTTGTCTAATATTGATTAATTGTGCTTCATTAAGCATGTCTGCTTTACTGATGATAACCATATCGGCCGAGCCCAGTTGGTCTTCAAGCAGTTCGCGTAATGATGGGTCGTGGTCGAGGCTTTCATCGGCGTTGCGCTGAGCTTCGACTTGTTGTGGGTCATGAGCGATGCGGCCATCGGCAATAGCCGGACCATCAATCACGGTAATAACAGAATCAACCGTGAAATGTTGTTTAATTTCTGGCCAGTTAAATGCCTGCACTAAAGGCTTTGGTAACGCTAAACCAGACGTCTCAATGAGAATATGGTCAATATCCCCACGGCGTGCAAGTAGCTGTTTCATCACGGGAAGAAATTCCTCTTCTACTGTGCAACAAATACAGCCATTGGCGAGCTCGTAAATGCCATCTTCTGGGATACCGTTTTGTGGCACACCGTTTCCAATTTTGTTTTCCACTGCACTTTCGTCTTCACAATCAAGTGGGCAGCTGCGAAGTAGGTCTGCATCAATATCAAGCTCTCCAAATTCATTAACGATAACGGCTATACGTTTACCATTCGCCTGCTTGATGATGTTTGATAGTAGGGTTGTTTTGCCGCTACCGAGAAAACCTGTAACAATAGTGGCGGGTATCTTTCCTAAATTTTGGACGGTGTTCATTAGCGTTTTACCTGCCTTGGGGTTTGAGGTTTTACTTTGGGACGATAAAGATGAGCCTTATCTTTGCTATACAGAAATGAATCACTAAACGAAGCCGGATCTAATACTCGGCCAACCAGAATAAGGGCGGTTCGAGTAATTTTTTTAGCGCGTACTTTTTGTACGATATCAGCCAGTGTTCCAACAACGTGATCTTGATCTGGCCAGCCGACGCGGTAGCAAACAGCTACTGGGCAATCGGCACCATAGTGTGGCTCGAGTTCTTTGACAATTTTATGAATGTGGCTCACACCCAAATGAATCGCCATGGTTGCGCCGTGCCTAGCTAGTGCATCTAAGTTTTCTTTTTCAGGCATGGGTGTTTTAGAGCCATAGCGAGTCAGGATAACGGTTTGGGTAACCCCTGATAATGTGAACTCACGTTTAAGCATAGCTGCTGAGGCACTGGCAGCAGTGACGCCAGGAATGATTTCATAGTCGATGTTCATATCATCGAGCCGACGCATTTGTTCGCCAATTGCACCATAAATCGATGGGTCACCTGAATGAATGCGAGCTACGTCTTGATTATTGCCATGTGCAATTTCGATTCTCGTCATAATTTCATCCAAATGTTTGGATGCCGTGTCCTCTATCATTGCATCGTCACCTGCAAATTCAAGGATTTCGACTGGCACGAGAGAACCTGCATAAAGAATAACCGGGCAACGCTGAATGAGGCGCATACCCTTCAATGTAATTAGATCTGGGTCACCTGGACCGGCCCCTATAAAGTATACAGTCATAGTTTTTTATTCAAGTTAGTTTGGTTTTCATTTCAATTTTTTAGAGTAGCCACGAGGGGTATAAACCCAGTGCTTATCACCATTCACAATATGTTTCGATTCACTATTGCCGACAGAAACACAAGTGAACATATCGACATCTTTGGCGTCCAGTTGATCGAGCCGAATGATGCTGATTTTATGGTATTCCCGGGTTAAATTTCTGCCCAGCACAACAGGTGTCGAGCTGGGTCGATATTCGAGCAAGATGTCGCGCGCGGTGTTCAGCTGCCAGTTGCGTTTGACCGATACTGGGTTGTAAAAGCTGATAACAAAATCACCACTGCCAGCACTATGAACGCGCTTAATGATAGTTTCCCAAGGTGTCAGTAAATCAGATAGAGATATGGTGCAAAAGTCATGGCCAAGCAAGGCGCCAACCGAACTCGAATTAGCTTGCATAGCGCTAATGCCAGGAATAACTTGAATGTCGATATCAAGCCATTCAGGGTTATTTTCTTTACCCGCTAATTGGTTATCGAGCAGCTCAAACACCACAGTTGCCATGGCATATATACCTATGTCTCCACTTGATACTAGAGCCGTGACTTTCCCCGAAGCAGCTAAATTGAGCGCTAAACGGGCACGCCCAATTTCTTCACCTAACGGCAGTTCATGGTGAGTTTTACCCTGGCACAGTTCACCGAGTAAATCGATGTAAAGTCCATAAGCCACAATGTCACTGGCCGCGTTAATGGCACTGGCTGACTTTGGTGTAATGAGATGGGCATCGCCTGGACCGGCGCTGACCAGAAATAATTGGGTCATATTAATAGCAGGTTGTTTTGATAATTGGGATTAAGAATTTGAATTAAAGGTTAAGACCAGACATTAAAAATAAAGTAAATCTTAAACAACAAAACATCTAATAAATAAATATCTTACGTGTTTTTTGGCTCAAGGGGTATAGCTGCGAGCGACAGAAATCGTCGCACGAGCATTTTTTTGTTTGGTGATTACTAGCTCAGCAGGTTGGCCCGTTATTTCACTGGCCGCACAAAGAGCGGCAGCCTCAGCGACGCCATAACAACCGACCTCTTTAAACACAATGTCAGACTTAACACTGAGCTGGTGTTCTACCTGTCGGAGTAATTTAGCTTGATAGGTTTGTAATCTAAGCCCTATTTGATTGGCTAATTCTAGCAAACCAACCTCATCAGATTTTAAGTCAATACTAGCGAATGCAGCCAGAGTAATGTTTGGACCTAAGTCGCTACAAACCTGCTGGTAGAGTTGACGTAACATATCAATGGGACATCCACGATCACAGCCCATGCCAAGGGTGTAAACGGGGCGACTGTAATCGGTGGCCGATGTAATGACACACTGAGCGCCAAGCGTCTGAGCAATAGAATAAGCCAATTCCCCCGCACCACCTTCATGGCCCGAAAGCAACGGAATGACAAATTCACCTGCCTCGTCCATGACTATTATGGGAGGGTCTTGATACTTATCGACGATAACTGGCGCAAGCGCTCTTATAACGATACCCGTGGAACATATAAAAATACACGCATGACCTTGAGTAAACGATTGCTGAGCGGTTCCAATAAAAGGCTTTGGTCGATGTTGATGGACTGCTTGAGGCATAAGTTGAAGTAGTTTACTCGCAACTAGAGCGCCCTCATCGGTAAGGCTGAAAATATGGATTGTTCTTGAAGTTAAATTCATCGGGTCATTTGTTAATGGCTAAATCTGTTAATCTAAAACTAAAGCGGGTGAAAATAAAGAACAAATTGGTAAGACTAAGAATTAAGTGCCTTTGATTTTATAATGGATTACCCTGCTGTCCATTCGTAATACTTCAATTAGTTTAATAGTGAAAATTATGAAAATAATATTTTAATTGTTAATCGAAGGGCAAAGGGTAGGTTATAAATTGAGCTTTGCAGATTGATGTTGGAGAGCAGGCTTTTTATACTCGTTTTTAACTAACTTTAATCTCTTCAAAATATAAAGGATTCATGTGAAATTAACTTCTGTTCAATTAACACTCGTAGTGTCACTTATTTCGATGCTCTTAATTTCAGCTGTTATTTATAACTATCTGGCAAAGAGTTCTGAACTGCCAAAAATGACAGTGTTAGAGAAAAAAAATCGATTTAAATCACTAATAGTGCCCGATATAAATGAAGTTTATGATGAACTTATGGAACAGTATCAAACAGTTGCGTCGTCTATAAATTTAGATGCTAACAGTGATGAAATAGAAAGGCTTAAAGTTAAATATAATGTGTCTAGTGATCAAGCGCTACTGATGGCACTTAAACCACACCCTAAAAGTATTGCCATAGCCCAAGCTGCAATTGAGAGTGCCTGGGCAACCTCTCGCTTTTTTAATGACGCTTATAATGTATTTGGCGTTTGGTCTTTTAATGAAGACGAACCTAGAATATCGGCTCTAGAAAAGCGAGGCGATAAGACGATTTGGCTTAGAAAATATCCCTCCGTAAATGCATCAATAAGAGATTATTACTATACACTCGGTACCAGTGATGCCTTTCAAGAATTTAGGCAATTAAGATTACATACGGATAACCCGTTTGAATTAGTTAAAAAACTCAACCGTTACTCTGAAAAAGGGGCGAAATATGGCCAAGAATTAACGTCAATTATTAAGTTTAACCACTTTGATGATTATGACTAACCTTGACCTAGATTAATTACCTCTCAGAATATAAACAATCAGCTAATCTGATTAGATAAATTCAATTTTTACCCTTCATGCGTGCAGGTTCATTTGTTAGGGCTATAATTTCGAGCCTTGCTAATAAGAAATAATGAAAAATAGGGCCCTGATACTGTGGCGTCGAGCGTGCTGATGTCATACACAATTTTCTCGTTTGGCTGACCTGCATATTCGATATAACAGCTGTCGTTACTACGTCCCGATTGCTCAATTAATCGCAATAAGTCTGGACGCCGTCTGCCTGGTTTCATAATGGAGATATTGTCGAATTGCTTTAAGGTTTGCAAAATGTCATCGTCTTCTCGACGGCCTGAAATCACTGCGCTGTTTTCTGCCAGTAAGCCAATGGGACGACCGGTTAACGCGACAGATGCGTTAATTGCGGTGACACCTGGGATAGTTTCAACTTTATACTGATCATTTAAACGATCGTATAAATAGGCGAATGAGCCGAAAAAGAAGGGATCGCCAAGACATAGAAAAACAACGTTCTTACCGTCGTCCAAGTGCTTAGCAATTACCTTTGCTGCTTCATCATAGACCAAATTAATACGGTCTCGATTTTCGTTCATTGGCATTACAATGGGGTGTTCTAGTTGCGTTGGATTTGTGGCCTTGTCCAAACTCACCGAACTGATGGTGCGCGCCATCGCGTTGCCACTCTCACTGCTGAGATACGTTACTAGGTCAGCTTGTTGGATTAAACGATGCGCTTTTAATGTTAATAGTTCGGGATCGCCAGGGCCTACGCCAACGCCATAAAAGGTGCCCGTAATTTGAGTGCTTGAGTTAGTCATGTTATTTAATATCTGTTTTTTAAGGTTTTTGACATTTCGCTAATTGCACTGGACTTAGTGTTCGTGACGCTAAGCTGCTGGGCAAATTTTTGGTGATTTGAATATCAACTTGTTCGAAGTTTGGTTTGTCTGACATAAAGTTTATGAGTGCTTCTCGGCTGTCTTCCGTCACGGCGGACGCCACTAGTTTGCCACCGGATTTAAGTTGTTGCCAAGCGAAGTCGAGCATGGTGCCTAGGCCATTGCTACCACCAATGAAAATGCTATCGGGTTTGGGTAGTTCGGCACAGCAGGTGGGTGCCTTGCCTTCTATAATTTTTAGGTTTTGACTGGTGCCAAAGCGATCAGCGTTAATTTTAATATAGTCGATTCTTGTCAGCGAGGATTCGATAGCATAGATAGTACCGCTGTGATTCCAACGTGCCCATTCGACACTAACGCTGCCACAACCTGCGCCAATGTCCCAGGCGATTTCATTGGGGCTGGGTTGCATGAGTGACAAGATCGACAGGCGAACTTCGCGTTTGCTAATCATGCCGTACCCGGGGGCAGAGCCTGTGGAAAATAATTCGTCGGCTATGCCAGGAAAGGCGGGTTGGGTGGTTTGGCCGTTAAGTGCGACTATACAAACATTGAGTGATCGAAAGCTTAAATTTAATGTGGCTAAATTCTCTGCTTTGTATTGAGATACTGCCTGATTGTCATGCCCGTTAATCACGTTACCCATAGTTTCGCAGACCCAAATGTCCGATTGACCAAAGCCTTGTTGATTTAACTCGTGTGCAATAGCAATTGGGTTAGAGGTGTTGTCAGTCAGAATCGCGATTAATTGTTGATTTACTAGGTAACGTCTCAGTGAGTTGAGTGGTCGACCGTGTAGGCTAACGACTTTTGCTTCTTGCCAGGGCAAGCCAATGGTATGAAAGCAAGCCTGAACACTGGAAATATTAGGGTAGAAGCTTAAATGTTGATTACCCAACTGTCGGTTTAACCAGCTGCCAATGCCAAAAAATAGTGCGTCACCAGAGGCCAGAATACAGACTCGCTGGTCTTGTTCTGATAATTCAGCAAGCAATGGCCCTAGAGCAGAGAACGGTGATGGAAAGATGACTTTTTTAGCCGTACTCTGAATATGACTAATTTCGTCAAAGTGATGTTCAGAGCCCACTATTACCTCAGATTGACTAATGGCTTCGATAGCCTGAGGTGTAAGTGTGCTTAGTTGACCACAGCCAAGGCTGACCACCGCAATATTTTGGCCTTGCCATTCAATCTTTGTTTCGGTTTTTTGTTCTATATGAGTCGACATTGCAGCTAAAAGTGGAGTCCATTTTTAAGTCGAACGAGTGTGTTAAATGCGCCAGCGGCTAATGCACTGCCTCCGACACGGCCATTAAGCGTCATACATTCTACGCCCAAACTCTGGTGATGATTCCACAGGTAGTCCTTCGATTCTGGCGCACCGACAAAGCCAACTGGCATGCCAATAATGAGTGCGGGTTTAACCGCGCCTGCTTCGAGCATTTCCATTAAACGGAATAGGGCGGTGGGTGCATTGCCGATAATGACAATACTGTTTTCAAGATAAGGTGCCCATAGCTCGAGTGCCGACATGGTGCGGGTTTCGCCACTAGCGCTGGCAATTTTTGGAGTGTTTTCATGGTTCAAAAAACACAGGGGTTGTTGCGTTAGAAAGCGTTTGGTCAAGCCTTGCTTGACCATTTCAACGTCGCATAAAACAGCTTGGTTTTGGTTTAATGCGTCGATGCCAGCATTGATCGCTTTGTCACTAATGCGCACTTGCTGGGCGACCTCGGGATTGCCACTGGTGTGAACCAAGCGCATCACAACCTGTTGTTGAATGTCGGTGAAGCCAGATAAATCGGTGGCTTCTCGAATCATCTCAAACGATCTTTCTTCGATTTGATGTGGATCTTTTATGTAGTCTTCCAAAGTTACTCTCCACTATTTCTGATATCGATTATCGATTGCTGATGGCGTTGACTAAATTGTCGATTAGGTTGAATGATTGATCGGCCAGTGCCAGCTTAGGCCGGCGCTGAACGTATACTGGAATATTAAGAGTTAGTGCTGCGTCTAGCTTTTCGGCGACACGGCTGCAGCCACTGTCTTTACTGATTAGAGCATCTATCTTGTGTTGCTGCATGAGCGTGAGCTCATCTTGATAGTAAAATGGTCCTATCGCATAGATTTGAGTGATGCCTTCGACTTCGGCCTGTTGTTTGGCTGAACGCATGACCCATTGCTGATGTTGCGGACGTTGATTTGAATATTGTAAAATGCTGGCACCAATCGTAAAGAATGGCTTTTGATAGCGTTCAATCTGTGGCGCAAGGTCTGCCCATTGATCGTAGTGATGCCAGTTTGGATATTTGGATTCGTCCCAGCCCGGTCGTGAATAACGCCAGCACGGAATGCCCGCTATTTTAGCAGCAATCACGGCATTGGACGAAATGTCGACAGCATAAGGATGGGTCGCGTCAATAAGTAAATCGACACCGTGAGATTGGCAATAGTTCGCCAAACCCTCGCTGCCATTGATATTACCGCTGCTAAAGCCGCCGATATGAATCTCACAGTTTAGCTCTGGCGTTCGCACTAAACCGACGATGCTATAAATGACAGTATGCTTTTGCTCGATAAGCTGGTTTGCGAGTTGTTTTGATTCGGCAATGCCACCTAGAATCAACATCTTCACAGGCTGCTACCGACGAGTACACCTGCTTTATTAACACAGTAAACGTCAATCTCGACGGTGTTATGACTGGCTTCTAAAGCGTGGCAACGTGCCAGTTGACTGATTCGGTCGGCGAGTTTTATTTGATGTTGTTGGCAATGCATTAATGCTTCTAGACTGGTATTACATTGTTTTATGGTATCAATCAACTCAACGCTAGCGCCTAGCTGCTCGGCCAAATTTGCTAGGTAATTGAAGTCAATGGACGAGTCATGACTGTGTAATGAACTATGACCCGCTGCCAGTTTAGTCATCTTGCCGAAGCCTCCGCAGATCGATAATTTTCGCATAGGCACTTTACGTAAATGTTTGAATACGGCCCCAACAAAATCACCCATCTCTACTAAGGCTGATTCAGGTAATCCTAATCGGGCTTGAATATAGGCTTCGCTAGTTGAGCCTGTGCTGGCGGCAATGTCGAATAGTCCGTTAGCATGTGCAACATCGATAGATTGATGGATGGATGCGATATAGGCGGCACAGGAAAAAGGTCGAACGATGCCGGTTGTACCTAAGATCGATAATCCACCAACAATACCGAGGCGCCCATTCATGGTTCTGAGGGCGATTTTTTCGCCATCGACAACACCAATGGAGACTTCAAAGCCACCGGCATAACCATTATCATCGGCCAGACTGGTTAAATGGTCTGTCATCATTTGACGTGGAATCGGGTTAATTGCAGGTTCACCGACGGCTATCGACAAGCCTGCTCGGGTGACGGTGCCAACGCCCGATGCAGCATGAAAACGTACGCCTGCTTCGGGTGATAATTCGACTTCGGCAAAAACAGTAGCTAAATGGGTTGCGTCAGGGTCGTCGCCAGCATCCTTGATGGTACTGGCTGTGGCACGATTTTCACTCAGCTTCTCGCATTGCTCCAGCTTGAAATCAATTACCTGGCCTTTGGGTAGCGTGATGCTTGAAATGAACGTTTTTTGATCGGTCAGTAGCAAATTGGCGGCTGCTAATGACGTCGCTGTCGCACAGGCTCCTGTAGTTAAGCCGCTACGCAGCTTTTGTTTTTTTTCGGCTGTTTCTTCTTGCATGACTGAATTAGTGGCTGACGGTTCGGTGCTTAAGCGGCTGCAAGTAGCCAGAAGCTACCAAAGGCGATTGATGTGAGAGCAATGCATATACGACTGATTTGAAATACACGCTGTCCCCAATTCGATAGCCAGCGCTGTAATTTACCAAGGAAGCAGCCGAATACGAGCATGGTGGTTAATACACCGAGAGAAAATAATCCAACGTAAGCCAATCCAAGCCATGTGTTGTTGGTTTTTAATGCTGGAATAATAGCAAGCACAGGCGCGCTGCCTGCCAGTCCATGAACGATACCGACCAGTATGGGTTGATGATTTTTGTGTTGTTTGCCTGACTGCGCCAGATGGGTATGCGTGATGTGGTCGTGGCTGTGGGTTTCTAGCGTTATTTTATGCCGCCATAAGGTCCATAAAATCCAGCAACCCAAACCAATTAATAAGGCACCAATGAGCTTTTCAGCTATCAAGGGCACAATTGTGGGTAGTTCAAATTTTGCAAAGATAAATAGCGTTGCTAGAGCTAATAGAACGGCTGCGTGACCGACAGCCCAGCGCACACAAAAACCAATCATACGGCCAATAGACCGTACTTTTTGATGCTTCGAGTTTTGTCCGGACGCCATCGACGAAATAGCCATAATGTGATCGGCATCGAGTGCATGGAGTAGACCAAGGCCAAAGCCAAGTATTAGGACGCTAAAAACGAGATTAATATCTATCAAAATTCAATGCTAGGTTGAGGTTAATTGGGATGGCCTTATCCGGTTTAAATATTCTACCGAGAGTAAAGCCTTTCCACTATCTTATTTGCGCCATTGATAAATGCAACGACAAAATTCTAGTTCAAATTAAGGTAGCTTATACATCTAATTTAATTATATAGCTTATCTACCTGACTTATCTACCTAACTCATCAAGGAAGGCCTGCAGTACAGGTGATCGAAATCCGCCAGATTTGACGATTAATTCAATGCTTGAGGTATAGTGTAACGCGTCGGGCAACAATGTTTGAAGTTGATTTTTTAGCACCCATTGTTCGGCATAATGCGAGGGTAAAAATCCGATGTATTGTCCCGTCAGAATAAGCATTGCTTGAGCCTCAACATTATCAATTAAAGCGGCTGACGAGTTGACTCCAAGAACTTTTAAGTCCGCCGCGTGCAGGTAGCTTCTGGCAACTATTTGTGCGCTACGAATTGTCTTTATATCAATGTTCGTTAGGCTCAAAAAAGGATGAGTGTGAGAACAATATAAATATTGCTTTTCCTCGAAAAGAGGTGAGTAATCAAGACCAGAAATATGCAATGGATAAGGTCCGATGGCGGCATGGAGCCGTCCATGTAAAACGCTTTGCTCCATTTCTAATGGCGGTTTAACTTCAATTTGAATTTGGACTTGGCTGGCGCGTTGATTGAACCGATGGATAGCTAGGGGCAATGGTGAAGAAGAGTTGGTAATTGTATTGTCAATAATGCCGATATTCAGTTTGCCACGCAGCTTTTTGTCGACATCGCTTATTTCATGTCGAAAGTCCTCTATCGAAGTAAACAGACGCAGTGCCGCTTGGTGCACTTGCTGGCCTGGTTCAGTGAGTCTGAATCCGCCGCGACCACGTTCGCATAGCCTGACACCAATCCTTGTTTCCAGTCGGTTCATGTGTTCACTTATGGTGGGCTGACCAATATTAAGGAAAGACTGGGCTGCAGCAAAACCACCACAGCGCACCACGGTGAGGAAAACTTGAAGCAATCTTAAATCGATGTCGCTTACTTGTTGGATCATCCTAGCCTCACTATTACTTCGGGTATATACGAAGTTTAGTTAAGAAATTAGTTATTGTAGTGATATAAAAGCGCTCGTAAAGTAACCAGATTAAAACTTAAAGGATCACGCGCATGGCAAACGATTACGAAACCGGTCGGTTAAATTTACCGTTTGTTGGACATTGCACTTTTGCTAAATCCCCTGTGTGCACTGACTGGGATAATATTGACGCCGATGTAGCCATCCTTGGCGTGCCAAACGACATGGGTACTCAATGGCGTTCAGGGGCGCGGTTTGGGCCGCGTGGTGTTCGAGAGGCGTCAACTTTATTCTCATTCGGGCATGGTGGTGCTTATGACTTTGAAGACAATAAACTTTACCTGTCGCAAGATCAGTGTCGAATTATCGATGTGGGTGATGTTGATATTGTTCATACCAATATGGAACAAAGTCATCGAAATACCTATGCGGCTGTGAGTAAGATTCTTGAGAGTGGAGCGATGCCAATTTCTATTGGTGGTGACCACTCGGTGCATGCGCCAATAATTGAAGCTTTCGCCGATAAAGGGCCTATTCACATTTTACATTTTGATGCCCATCTTGATTTTGTTGATGAGCGCCATGGTGTGCGTTATGGACATGGCAACCCACTTCGACGTGCTTCAGAAATGAATCATATTATAGGTATGACACAGATGGGGATTCGCAACGTATCGTCGTCTAACCGCTCTGATTATGATGCAGCTCGCGCAGCGGGATCGAATATTTTGTCAGTACGGGATGTGCGAAGGCTTGGTACGCAAGGTGTGGTGGATCAAATTCCTCACGCTGAGTCTTACTACATTACTATCGATATTGATGGTTTTGACCCTTCTATTGCGCCAGGCACAGGAACACCTAGCCATGGTGGATTTCAATATTATGAAGTACTAGAAATTATTCAAGCGATCGCGGTTCGTAACAGTGGCAATATAGTGGGTATGGATTTGGTCGAAATAGCACCGGCCTATGATCCTACTGGAATTACATCAATACTAGGGGCGCAATTATTGATGAACTCAATTGGATTTATATTCCATGCAAGAGCAAACCCTCAATTGATTAAATGACGGTAATTTAAACTAATAGTAGTGGGTTGGCAGGGACTGTTAGTGAACTAGATTTTAATGTTTATATTGGCATTCGCCATTATTTAAACTCTTTTTTGATTAGAATTTTTTTAATTCATTATCTGTTCTTACCGGTTAGGGGGTAGACTGAATAGTCGAGAATGTCGATTAATTCATTTAGGGGCATTATCTGAGCTAGCATTAATTTATGCTGCATTGATTCACCCACCGCTAATAAAATAGAGAGTGTTTTGTCGATTTCATTGCTTAAAACGTTAATTGCGATTGCCGAAGAAGGCAGTTTTACTGCTGCGGCAGATCGAATTTATGTCTCCGATGCTGCTGTTGGGCAGCAGATGAAACGACTTGAAGAGCATTTTCACGTTACTTTATTTGATCGTAGTAACCGATCTCCATCACTGAATCAGCTTGGCAAGGCACTTGTTCCTAAGGCTCGCGGTTTGATTCATGCCTATGACACTCTGCTAGATGACTTGACTGGTGATGCGGTTTTATTTGGTGAGCTGACTCTGGGGTCAGTACCGTCGGCAATTCGAGGGCTGGTGCCCTTGTCTATCAAGCAGTTGATGCAAAATTACCCTAGTCTACATATTAGTGTTGTTCCTGGTCTTTCGAGTGATTTGCTCCATTTGTTAGAGAGTGGGGCGCTGGATGCGGCAATACTCAGCCAGCCTGCGCGCATTGGTGCAAACTTGAACTGGCAGCCATTTGTTGAGGAGCCGTTGGTCCTAATCACCTCAACAGAAATTACAGAAAATGATCCTCTGGTCATCCTGCGAGAACAACCTTATATCCATCATACGCGACGTGGCGCTGTGGGTTTGTTGGTTGAATCATGCTTGGCGGCTAATAATATTTCCGTTCGATTTTCTATGGAAATGGAATCTATCGAGTCATTAACAAGCATGGTTTCTCATAATCTAGGTGTTTCAATTGTGCCGGATATTTGTGTGCCGGATCCTATCTTTTCTAAATTGAGAAAAATCGCCTTACCCAGTGGCTCAGGCACAAGGACTCTTGGTTTACTATCACGTTCAGATTGCTCAAAGCTACGCCTAGTGAATCGATTGCTGGAGCAAGTAAAGCAGGTGGTTTTGACGAATAAGCCTATAGTTGTTTAAAGATAATCTTTACATTAAGTAAAGCTTTTATTAATTGAATAAATATATTCTTTATATCATTCTAAACGTATTACGTTTTGGTGAGTGTTAATTGACACATATTATTTGTTAGTGATGCAAATTAGATGTCTCACACCCTTTAAGCTGTTTGTGTTCTGATAGTTTTTAACCTTAAGCCCACTTCTACGATTAGTGAAGGGTTATAAGTTTATCGAGTCGTTTGTTTTATTTAAATACATATAAGAATAATTTTTATTAGTAAATTACAACAACAGAGGAAGAGTAATGAAAAAAAGAATCGCAATTAAAACCTTCAGTGCTGCTGCAATATTGACAATGGCAGGTGCCTTTTCAGCCCAGGCTGCTGTCAATGGCCCGGTTAATTATATTATTCCATTTGGTCCAGGAGGCGAATCTGATATTTCTGCTCGTTTTCAGCAGCCATTCTTTAAAAGTATGTTTGGACAGGATTTAGTTGTCTCCTACCAGCCCGGTGGTGGTGGTGCCGTTGGTTGGGCTTCATTGAATGGGAAAAAAGGTGATGGTCAAACCATTATGGGAGTTAATCTCCCGCATATTATTATTAAACCGGCGCAAAAAAATGTTGGTTTCAAGACTGATGACTTGAATACTTTTTATATGTTCCACTTTACCCCAGACGCATTAGTCGTAAAGGCAGATAGCCCCTACCAAAGTTTGCAGGATTTTATCGATGCGGCAAAAGCCAAGCCTGGTCATATGACTCTATCTGGATCGGGCAAAGCCTCAGCCAACCATCTGGCGCAAATAAAGTTTGATAAAATGGCCAGTATTAAAACTACCTACGTGCCTTTTAAGGGCACTGGGGCTGCAGTCGCAGCTATGTTGGGTAGTCAGGTGAAAGCTGGATGGGGTTACTCTACAGTGGGTGCCAAGCAGGGCGCGGCCGTTCGCATGTTAGCGGTTGCGATGGAAGAGCGTCATCCATTGTTTCCAAATGTACCGACCTTTAAAGAGCTTGGTTACGATATGGTCGGTGGCGCGTATCGAGGTATTGCACTACCTAAGTCAGCGAGTGCCGCTACCACGAAAATGTGGTCTGATATGATTGGTAAAATAAACCGTGACCCTGCGTTTGTGAAAAAGATGCTAGAGGGTGGATTTGCGATGTTAGACGTCGATGCTGCTGGAATGGCTAGCTTTATGAAGTCTCGTGCGGATGAGTATCTAAAAGATGCTCGTGAAGCAGGTTTAATCGAGTAGCTTCGGTTTGCGTTAGGACGGGGTGAACCGTGGGTATTGATAATTTTCTGGCTGCATTAACACTCACCAATATCGCGCTGGCGTTATTTGGTGTGGTAGCCGGTACGATAATAGGGTCTATCCCGGGCTTAACTGCTACTATGGCTGTGGCAGTGCTGGTTCCCATTACTTTTAGTATGGAACCTGCCTCGGCACTTATTTTACTCGGTGCTATTTATACAGGTGCCATTTATGGCGGTGCTTACGCTGCTATTTTATTAAATACACCCGGTACACCTTCAGCAATCGCAACAACGTTTGACGGTTATCCAATGGCAAAACGTGGTGATGGCGATCTAGCTGTTGCTTTGGCTTGCTTTGCTTCTGTATTCGGAGGCTTAGTGGGTGCAATGGCACTCTTATTTTTAGCACCACCCCTATCAGAAGTTGCCCTCGCATTTGGACCAGGTGAATATTTTTGGTTGTCTATTTTTGGCTTGTCACTCATTGCCGCACTTTCAAATGGTAATTTAATGAAGGGGTTAGCGGGTGGTGCATTCGGGCTTATCCTTTCTACTGTTGGTGTCGCCGAAATTTCGGCAGACATACGACTAACATTTGGCAGTCAGACACTCATCAGTGGGTTCGGTGTTGTGGGCGCGCTGATTGGTCTTTACTGCATTCCTGTATTAATCGATCTCGTTGCAGTGCCTGATAGGCATCTGAAAATAGAAGATGACGTTAAGTCTGTCCGCATCGGTGAGGCTGCGGCTATTGCAATGAAGTCTAAAGTTAACTTAATTCGCTCATCAATTATTGGCACGCTGGTGGGTATTTTGCCTGGTGCAGGCGGTTCAGTTGCAGGGTTGGTCGCTTACTCAGAAGCCAAACGGAATGCGTCACCCGATCAAAAATTTGGTGAAGGAGAACCTGACGGTATCATCGCGACTGAGTCAGCTAACAATGCAACAGTAGGGGGGGGGTTTATTCCCACATTAGTGCTGGGCATTCCAGGCACTCCACCCGATGCTGTTATTCTGGGCGCCTTGCTGGTTCAGGGTGTCAGAACGGGACCAACGCTATTCCAATCAGGCAGTGACTCTATTGCCTATACTTTTATTTATGGCCTATTAATCGCTACAATTCTGATGTTGCCAGTGGGTTTACTCATTGGTCGATATGCGTATAAATCAATTGTGACAATTCCAAAAGCAGTATTGGTGCCGACCGTGGGATTCATGACGATAATCGGCACATTTGCGATTCATAACAGCATTTCAGATGTTGGGATTATGATTGGTTTAGGTATTTTTGGCTGGATTGTCGGTCGATTTGGTTTTTCCGCTTCACCAATAGTTTTGGGCTTAATTCTGGGACCTATCGCTGAGCAGGGCTTTGTTCAAAGCTGGATTATTGGTTCTGCGACAAACGACTTGATCGGTATGTTTTTTGGAAGACCCATTTCACAGGCTATTGTTGCATTCACTTTATTGTCACTTTTTTATCCCTTGTTTGTCGGAAGGCGACAGCGAGCGAAGAAATGAGCCGAGACAATAGCCTCAATAATGACAAAAAAAGCGTTGAAGGTAGTAATGTTGGGTCTTTAATTGTTTCTATATTTTTTATTTTGGCCGGTTTTTTAACCCTATACGATACGCAGTCCTATACCGATGCTGATTCCAGTGTGTTTCCTCAAGCTGCCGCCATATTGTTAATACTCTGCGCATCGGTTTCTACCATTCAGAACCTTATTAGGCCTATGGCAGACGAAGGCTTTGGGCGGGGTAGTTGGTGGCGTCGATTGTTGCTGGTTACCACTATGTTGTTGACTTGCGTCGCAATGCCTTATATTGGATTCCTTCTGGCGGCTGTTATCTCTTTTGTTGGTGGCATGATCGCCGCAATGCATGATCGCTGGTCACTAAAGGCACTCATTGTTTATTTGGGTTCTGGGGCATTGATTATGGTTGTATTTTATATGCTATTTCGTTACGCCCTTTACGTCCCGCTACCTTAGGTTTTAATTTTGTGAAATCAATTCATTCTAGTCAAGATGCAAGAGACTTAGCTCGACAACGACTACCGTGGATGGTTTTTGATTATTTCGATGGCTCAGCAGGTAATGGGTTTGGTGAGAAGCGAAACCGCGATGTGATGCGCGATATTGAGCTGTCTCCTCGCGTATTAAACAATGTAGAAAATCGAGATTTAACCGTTAGCCTATTTGATAAGGTAGTGGGACTGCCCTTTGGCGTTAGCCCCATGGGCATGTGCAATTTGTCGATGCCTGGTGCTGATTTGATGCTGGCAAAGCTGGCTGCAAAAAATAAAATTCCGGTTGGAGTCTCGACTGCTGCATCGACTTCTTTAGAAAAAATGATCGAAATTGCGGAAGGGAATGCATGGTTTCAACTTTATTTCAGTGGCAATCTTGAGCAATCTGATTTATTAATCAAACGCGCTGAAGATGCTGGTTACGACACGTTAATTCTAACGGTTGACGTTCCAGAAGTTGGCCGTCGTCCGCGTGAGCTTAGACGTGGCTTCACCATGCCATTTAAGATTGGAACTCAACAATTTATTGATTTTGCTATGCATCCCAGATGGTCATTAACAACCTTAATACAGGGCCGACCAGAACTGGCGAATTTTGGTGGTGAATTTGGTGCATTCGAACGCACTGCGAGTCGCGCAGGTGCTGACTGGTCATTATTAGACCGCATTCGTAATCAGTGGAAGGGAAAGCTGGTTGTGAAGGGCGTGTTGAACGTTAATGACGCATTAAAAATGAAAAGCGCTGGCGTCGATGCTATTCAAGTGTCCAGTCATGGCGGCCGCCAACTGGATAGTGGACCACCGGCCATAACCGCGCTGAAAGCCATACGAGAAGGGGTTGGTCCAGACTATCCTTTGTTTTACGATTCAGGAATTAGAAGTGGTGAAGACATTATTAAAGCCTATGCGATGGGCGCAAATTATGTGTTTCTTGGAAGACCATTGCTATTTGCAATCGCCGCTAGAGGCGAAAGTGGGTTGAACCAGATGAGTGATGTCTTTGCCAATGAAACCAGTATTGCTCTGGCGCAGCTAGGTATCTGTAACATGCTGGCCATTGGTCCTGATAGCATCGAAAGCACTGAAACTTTGCCTGTTTAGTTTTAAATGATGACAGAATTGATGTCTTGCCAGGCAACACTCATTGCAGCACCTTCGTCGGGACAAGGCAAGACTGTGTTTTGTGCGGCGTTTGCCAGACAGCTTAGAAATAAGGGGCAGCGTGTTCAAGTATTTAAATTGGGTCCAGATTATCTGGATCCAACGATCCATGAAGTAGCCAGTGGCAAGGTCGTCTATAACCTTGATTTATGGGTAATGGGCGAACAGCATTGCCTTGAAATACTGAGAAAAGCTTCGGCTCATAATGATGTTATTTTAGTAGAGAGCCTGATGGGGTTACATGACAATCAACCCAGCAATGCCAAGCTTTGCCAACTATTCGGTCTACCCATTACTTTAATTCTTGACGTGGCTAAGTTCGCTCAAACGGCAGCTGCCATCGTATCGGGAATGCGCCTATATGATGTGGGTGCTAATATTACTGCAGTTATTGGTAATAAAGTGGGGAGTGATAATCACGACTTAATAATGCGACATGCCTTTAGTAATGGGAATGGTGATTGTTATGCGGGAAGTATTCGACGTGATAGTCGGTTTGAAATTGCTCAGCGCCATTTAGGACTGGTACAAGCGGATGATATTGAAAACCTAGATAAACAGCTTGATCAGGCCGCTGATGCACTTGATGAGTTTGAAATTTCTGTGCCGCTGACTAATATAACGTTTTTATCCTCAAGCGCATCTTTAAAAAAATTAGAAAATCCTCGTCTGCTCGAAGGCAAAACAATTGCGATTGCCAGAGATGCTGCGTTTAGCTTTATTTATCCGATGAACCAACAGGTGCTGGAAGAAGCAGGTGCTAAACTAAGTTATTTTTCACCACTCAAGAATGAAGTTGTACCTGAGTGTGATGCGCTCTGGATACCCGGTGGTTATCCAGAGTTGCACCTCAATATATTATCAAATGCAGATCAAACTCGAACCAGCATTCTTGACCACCATCGTCAAAATAAACCGATCCTCGCTGAATGTGGCGGTATGATGTATTTGTGCAATAGTATTCTAAACACCGCTGGTGAGTATGGAAAAACCTGTGGCATTTTGAATGCTAGTTGTGAAATGGAAACTCGCTTTCAAAGCGTTGGCCTACAGGCTGTGAATTATGGGCAGGGTGAGATCAGAGGACATTCATTTCACCATTCAAAAATTTCACCCGATCTTGGTTCTAGTGTGACCCCTGAAATATATGCCATCCGTCAGGATGGTCGTCAGGGAGAGGCAGTGTATAAAAATGGTAATAGCAGACTCAGCTATATGCATCACTATTTTGCATCAAATAGTGAAGCGAGTTCTTTACTGTTTTTGAGTGCTGATTATTAACTTCTAAACGTCATACTACTTGCCTAAAATGCCGAGGCTGTGGACGAAAGGCGTCACTTACTAGGCGCAACTATTGATCCACATCGGTTTACTCCTCTATTTAATTTCCTTCGGTCGCTCAAAATTGGAGCTGTATCATTACGAGTTGTAAGATGTTACGTTGGTAAAGGGATTCCTGATGCTTCAAATAAAGCATGTAACTTTAACCATAGAGGTTTGTATCTTACATTTAATAAATAAGGAGATTTTATGAGTAGCCAGCCAGAAGAAGATTATGAAATCGGACAGGACAACATCACGATGTTCGGGTTCGACATGCACAACCCCGTTTTTATAATATCGGGTTTATCCATCATTGCTTTTATTCTCATCACGTTAATGTTTCAACACGGGGCCGCTGAATTTTTTGCTTTGTTACGCTCCGCAATCACAAGTAATTTCTCTTGGCTCTTCCTTTCTGCTGGTAATTTCTTTGTCCTTTTTGCTTTTGTTATCTGCGTTTCCCCGTTAGGCAGGGTTCGGCTAGGTGGTCAGACAGCAAAACCTGACTATAGTTATGTTGGTTGGTTTTCGATGCTGTTTGCTGCTGGTATGGGTATCGGACTTATGTTTTTCGGTGTTTCAGAACCAATGTCACATTTCGGTTCATCGATGGGTGGCATAGCAATAGGTGACAATGGTATTCGTACTGACTGGGCACCACTGGGTGCTGCTGCTGGAGACATCGGAGCAGCGAAGGATTTGGCAATGGCTGCGACTATCTACCATTGGGGATTACACCCTTGGTCAATGTATGCTGTTGTTGGTTTAGCGTTAGCTTTTTTCTCCTTTAACCATAATTTGCCTCTGACTTTACGTTCTGCTTTTTACCCCTTATTAAAAGAAAGAGTATGGGGTTGGCCAGGTCACCTAATCGACATAATCGCTGTATTTGCTACCTTATTTGGTTTAGCGACGTCGCTTGGATTTGGTACACAACAAGCACTGGCAGGTTTCAGTTATTTATATGGCTGGGGTACTGGTAATGTGGCAATGGTCATTTTAATTTCTTTCATTACTGCCCTCGCAATTATATCTGTCGTACGCGGTCTGGATGGCGGAGTGAAAGTCCTGTCTGAAATTAATATGGGTCTTGCACTATTGTTATTGCTAGTAATTCTTTTTCTAGGGCCTACTGCTGAGATTCTCTCCACCTTAATGTCTGGAGCAGGTGCATACGTGACAGAGTTTATTCCGCTATCAATGCCGTTTGGACGGGAAGACGTTAACTTTTCGCAAGGATGGACTTCATTCTATTGGGCTTGGTGGATTTCATGGTCTCCATTTGTCGGTATGTTTATTGCCAGAGTCTCTCGTGGTCGAACGGTAAGAGAATTTTTGGTCTGCGTTATCTTGGTGCCAACCGTACTTTGTATCGTATGGATGGCAACTTTTGGTGGGTCTGCTATAACTCAGGTTCTTGCCGATGCCGCAGCGCCAGTTGCCTCTGCAGCTCAAGAAATTAAACTATTCCACATGTTGGCTCACTTTCCATTGTCAGGCGTGTTGTCTTTCATCGGTATTATTTTGGTCTTGGTCTT
>JBLHWR010000026.1:0-21690 GCA_047629275.1 Gammaproteobacteria bacterium | reverse complement strand
CCTGGGTCAACGGGTTATTGCTTGTTGCAATCGTATTAGCTCCCGTTATTGCTACTCTAATGGATGAAGTCTATTACGTTAACTTATCGACTCGCATCATTATCATTGCAATGGCTGCCGTTGGGTTAAATTTTGCGCTTGGTTTTGGTGGTATGGTTAGCTTTGGCCATGCTGCATTTTTTGGATTGGGTGGTTATGTGGCTGGCATTGCTGCTTTCCATTCGTTTGAGGGTACGTTGTTTTTAGGACTAATGCCTGCCAGCGATCAAATGCTACTGATTTGGCCCGTTGCATTACTTGTCGCGGCTATTATTGCCCTGTTAATAGGGGCTATAAGCCTGCGTACTCAGGGTGTCTATTTTATTATGATCACGCTCGCTTTCGCACAAATGATTTATTACTTTTCTATATCACTAACGACTTATGGTGGCGAAGATGGCTTGTCGATTATATTAAGGAATAACTTTGTTATCGGTGACTCGAGTAATCCTCTTCACTTTTTTGGCCTGTGTTTTGTCGCCTTGTTAATGTCGTTATGGTTGACCCATCGGATGGTGGGATCTCGGTTTGGAGCCGCTTTGACAATGGCAAAACTAAATGAAACGCGCCTTGCAACAGCGGGTATTGAGCCTTATTCAATTCGATTAGCAGCGTTCGTGGTATCAGCCATGATAACCGCCTTTGCTGGAGCCCTGTTCGCTGATTTGAACGGTTTCGTTGATCCCAGCATGTTGAGCTGGCACCGTTCTGGTGAAATTATTGTGATCGTTGTGCTCGGGGGCGTTGGGCGTTTGTTTGGGCCGATAGCGGGTGCGATTGCTTTTGTTCTATTAGAAACTTTTCTGGGTGGTTTTACCGACCGATGGCAGCTTTTTCTTGGGCTTGTTTTGTTGGGCGTTGTGTTATTTGCTCGCGGTGGTTTAATGGGGTTGATGACAGGTAAAGCACGACATGGTTGATTCAAATGGTTGATTCAGATGGTTGATTCAATAATGCGTATCGAAAAGCTGTGCAAAAGTTTTGGCGCGCTAAACGCAACTGATGACGTCACTCTCGACTTACGCAAAGGAGAAATTCATGCCTTAATAGGCCCCAATGGGGCTGGAAAATCAACATTGATCGCTCAGATAGCGGGTTCACTTAAACCTGATTCTGGACAGATTTTTCTCGATGGCGAAGACATTACCCACCTAAGTGTCGCGGCACGAGCGGTGAAAGGTTTAGGTCGATGTTTTCAGGTGTCCTCATTGGCAATGCCATTAAGTGTCCGGCGCAATGTAATGATCGCCAGTCAGGCTATTATGGGGTCAAGTTTTCGCTTTTGGAAACCGGTGGAAAGCGACAAAGCGCTCATTGCCGCTGCCGATGAAGCAATTGATATGGTTGGACTTTTGGATCGTGCGGATGTGCCTGTTTCGTACCTGTCACATGGCGAACGCCGACAACTTGAAGTAGGTTGTGCGCTGGCGTTAAAACCTAAATTACTGTTACTTGATGAACCTATGGCAGGGTTAGGTGCTGGTGGTTCTGAACGTCTTACTGTGCTGCTCGAATCACTTAAACTTGAAATTCCGATTTTACTCATAGAGCACGATATGGACGCTGTTTTTCGATTAGCTAATCGAATCTCTGTATTAGTTTATGGTCAAATAGTAGCACAGGGTACGTCTGATCAGATACGACATGACCCGCTCGTCCGAGAAGCCTATCTTGGCTCATCAGATCTGGATGCCACTGACGAGGTTGATGGTTAATGTTAGAAATTAATCAAATCGAAACGTTTTATGGAGAATCACAGGCCCTGTTTGGTATCGACCTGACGGTTGCTGCTGGTGAGTTGGTCGCCTTAATGGGACGTAATGGTATGGGGAAATCAACCACCATTCGTTCGATATGCCAATTGAATCGAGTGAGTTCGGGGCAGATCATTTTTGATGGCCATGATTTAACAAAGCTAAAAGCTTTTCAGGTTGCTCGGTTGGGCATTGGTCTAGTGCCTGAAGGGCGGCGTTGTTTTAGCAATTTAACGGTACAGGAAAATTTAATTGTGACCGCTAGACAGGGCGCTTGGGATTATCAAAAAGCAGTTAAACTGTTTCCTCGTTTGGGCGAGCGGTCTGGGCAGTTAGCCAATACATTATCGGGTGGCGAACAGCAAATGCTGGCGATTGCGCGAGCTTTAATGACAAATCCAAAGTTATTAATTCTCGATGAAGCTACCGAGGGTCTTGCACCGTTAATTCGGCAGGAGATCTGGGCTGCTATCGAAGTATTGATGCAGCAAGGGCTCTCTATATTACTCGTTGATAAATCGCTCAAAGAACTGCTCAAAGTGGCGAGCCGGTGTGTAGTTCTTGAAAAAGGAGTCACTTGTTGGCAGGGTAAACCCGCTGATTTGACACCTGAATTAGCCGACCGTTATTTAGGTGTCTAGCTGTTTTCTTAATAGGATGTCAACGAAGAAGTCTATAGTATGTGACATTGATTGATTCAATCAAATAGATTACTAGGCAACGCGTTAGTACCTTCTTTTAACCTCATTCTAGTTAATTAAAGACACCTTTAAAAAAGAAAAAGAAGAAAATAGACAGCAGGGCACCTGCGGGTAGGGTGATCATCCATGACATAAATATAGTACCCACCACGCTAAGATTCAGCGCACCAATACCACGTGCTAAACCAACACCCAATACCGCGCCCACTAGAGTATGAGTAGTCGAAATAGGTAATCCAGTAGCTGAGGCAATGACAACTGTGGTAGATGCTGCCAGCTGGCAGGCGAATCCTCTGCTTGGGGTTAATTCAGTAATTTTGCTTCCGATCGTGGCGATAACTTTCTTACCGTGCATTGCAAGCCCGAGCACGATACCAACGCCGCCAATGAGTAGCACCCAAACCGGCATTGCTGATTGTTGGTTGACGACACCATCATTGGCGATACTGATGATCGCTGCCATGGGGCCAACCGCATTTGCAACATCGTTCGATCCATGTGCAAAAGCAATGGCGCAGGCTGTTACTACCATCAATACACTAAATATTTTTTCAACATTCGCAAAGTGAAAGTTCTTATCGTCTGACGGATCAAATTTTAGTCGGGATACATATAGCATGCCAATGGCAGTGACAAGCAGCCCGATAATTACCGCGATGAAGTAGTTCTGTGAAGTACTAAATTCTAGCCCAATATGCTTTAAGCCTTTGAACAAGGTAACCAACGCAATCATAAATCCGGTGAGGAATATGTATATAGGCACATAACGTTTGGCCATCGCCATTGGATCGTCGGCAGTTAAGATGAGCCGTTGAACACTACGAAACAAGATAAATGCAAGCGCACCAGACAAAACAGGAGACACTACCCAGCTCATTACAATACTGCCAACCTTGTTCCAATGGACAGCCTCGGTACCGATCCCCACGATCGCGAAACCAACAATAGCACCAATAATGGTATGCGTGGTTGACACAGGCCAGCCTGCACGTGAAGCAATAAGCAGCCAAGTGCCTGCAGACATTAGAGAGGCGAGCATGCCGTATATGAGTAGTTCTGGGGAATCAGCGATTGAAGCGTTATCGATAATACCTTTGCGGATAGTCGATGTGACTTGCCCTCCCGCCAGGAATGCACCGGCAAACTCAAATATAGCGGCAATAATAACGGCTTGTTTGATAGTGAGTGCCTTAGCGCCAATCGATGTCCCCATCGCATTCGCAACGTCATTAGCACCGATGCCCCAAGCCATGAAAAGGCCAAGAGCAGCTGCAAGTATGATGTAAATAGTGACGTGATCCATAAGGAACTACCTAAAAGATAATGCTGAAGTGGAGTGAGGTGAAGTGGTATAGGTGGTTTAATAATTTATTTGGTGAGTATTATTTGGCCAGCAAGAGCTCGACACGACTTCCGATACGTTACGCGATATCGGCAACTTCGCCGATACCTTCAATAATTTTATAGTAAAAAATCACGTCAACGGGTGGTAAGTCTTTTTCAATTTTTAACAGCGCTGCACGAATTTTGATTTGCATTTTGTCCGTGTCTTTTTCTATATCATCGAGTTCGTTTATGATTGATGCAACGATTTCAATTTCCTTGCCGGCAAATCCTGTTTCAACTAGCTCATCAAGTTCGTCTATGACTTTTTTGGCTTGTTTACAGGCATCGACGCAGCGTTTGACATAGTCAGGAATAAGTTCAGCCACTTTTGGTGGGAAAATCATTTTACGTCCAACAATGATGCCAGCAATATCTTTGGCTTGATTAGCTGCCTTGTCCTGAACTTAGAGTAATTCTAGTAAATCTCTGCGAGCGACTGGCATAAACAGACCTTTCGGCATATGCAAACGGAGTTTTTTATTAAGGCTGTCAGCCTTATTTTCGAGTTTGTTGATCTCCTTATAGGCTTCTTTAGCCTTCGAGTGATCTTTCTCTAAAATGGATTTAAAGAAGGGTATAAGTTGGCCTACACATTGATTTGCAATTTCCATATAGTCTTGCATTGCGGTGAATGGAGATTGACTGAAAATTTTTGAAAAGTAATGAATTGCCATGTCCATCTGGCCTCAAATCGAATTCAAGATATCGTGCTCGGCTTAATTCAAATATCAATACTTATTTTAGGGGAAATGGAAATCAACCCATATTGGTACTGTAATTAATTAAGTACTTGAAAAGATTGATTTATTTTTGATTATATAATGGCTGTTGGCTATGGTTGTGATGATTTCTTAAAGGTTAAAGCAATTTGGTTATTAATAGACCCCATTTAATTCAGCGTAATTTGGTGCTTTTCAATTTTAATTTGTTTATTTTTATACAATAGACCGAGTGCTTTCTTGTAGGTTTTTTTGCTCACACCAAAGGTATTTGAAATGTCACTTGGTAGGCTTTTATCCGTTAAGTTCGAGATTCCATTATTATCTTTAAGGTGTTTTAGTATTGTCTCAGACAACTCGTCTCGAGCGATATGGGCGGATAACTGTAATGCTAAATCAATTCTACCGTCATCACGGAGTTGTTTAATGTATCCGTTCAGTTTTTCACCGTAGTGCAAAGGGCAAAAAACTTCATTGTTATAAAGTTGACCCAAGTGGGTACCATTGATGACCGCTTTAAACCCCAGATCACTTTTCGAATAAATCATGAGCTCAACCGATTGCCCAGGCTCGAACTCGTTTGATGTGGACGGTAAATGTTCGTCTAGTCGAGTGGTCGCAGCAATACGTTCAGATGCGTCGTCAATAAACAAATAAACTGTATAAGAGTAACCCTCTTGCATCGGTTTTAATTGCTCATTAAACGGTACAAGCAAATCTTTGGGTAAACCCCAATCTAGAAAAGCACCCACTCGATTTGTTTCAATCACTTTAAGATAGGCGCATTCACCGACTAAAGCTTTGGGTTTTAGTGTGGTAGAAACGATTCTATCTTCAGAGTCAGTGTACAAAAACACAGAAATATCTTGATCCACTTCAATATCTTCCGGGGCTTGTTTCTTTGGTAACAGCACTTGACCGAATTGCTCTCCATCGACGTAATAACCAAAATCAACCTGTTTGATGACACGGAGTAAATTAAATTGACCAAGCTGGGCCATAGTTAGAGCCATATTTAGTTAAAAAGATAATATCAATTATGCCTGTCGTCGACTGTTATGGCGACGTTATTTTTATTATGTGTTTTTGTTCTGGGGCATTAAGACCGTTGTTTTGTTATCTTTGGTTAACACCATCAATTGCTTTTTTGCCTGAGTGACGTCAATGCCAGTTTAGTAACTATGAATTTGAACGGACAAGTCTGAATTAAGGGTTTTGCCGTTAAGCCAGACTTATACTGTTGATAAATTTAATCGAAATTTACCATGGTCGAAGGGAAATCGGTGAAAATACCCACTACGCCTACATCTCTTAATTGTCTGGCCCTATGCTTATCATTCACCGTAAATACCATAGTGGGTATATCGAGTCGCTTCATTTGGTTAATAAAGTCAATATCAATATATTCGTCATCCATATTCCATGAATAGGGCTTTAATGAATCGACCATAGACTCCACATGAATGGGAACACCGGAAAAAATTGGTGAAATGGGCCAAGGGCAATTCATTTGGCGCAGTTCGAGTATCTGACGATGGTCGAACGATGAAATCAGTATCCAGGGAAAGTGAGGATTAGGTTCAAGGGCAGGGTAACGACTCAGCACTTCTAGCAAAAGTGCCGCTGTGTTAAACGATTTTATCTCAATATTGATCGGCATTTTACCCCAAAACAAGTCCAACACTTGTTTCAGTGTGGGTACTGGTTCGTCATTTAATAATCGAATGTTTGATGGTTGTTCAACGTCCGTGAATAGTCCAGGCTTACCTGTTAGACGCTCTAACTTGTGATCATGTATTACCCATAACTCTCCATTATGTTGATGAATATCCAATTCAATTGCATCTATATTTAACGATAAAGCCAGCTTGAAGCCACTCATGCTGTTCTCGAATTTTTCTCCTGCCGCGCCTCTGTGCCCAATAACAAAAAAATCTTTCATGCCACTATTTCTCTCTACTTGTCTTTGATTGTCTATTGATCAAAATTTTTTGTGACTATACTTTTGATGAAAATAAATTAAAAGTTTTTAAATAAGGTTACGTTTTTTATACATTTTGTATACAATAAGTATTTACTTAAAGTGCAATAATATTTCGCCTTTCAAACAGACCTAAATGAATAAAAATCAGCTCTACCTGGATTTAAAAAGACAAATATTAACCATGGTTTTGGAGCCAGGCGTATCGTTGGATGAAAAATCATTGAGTGAGCGATATTCGATTTCCAGGACCCCACTAAGAGATGTTTTTCGTCAGCTGGCAGGTGAGGGGTACCTTACGCTCGTGAGCAACAGGGGAGCTTCGGTATCTTCAATGAACTATAAGACGATGCGAGACTTTTTTATTACTGCACCGATGATATACGCCTCGGTTGGCAGGCTAGCGGCTGACAATGCTAAAGCAGATCAGATACAAGCAATGAAAACGGCTAATGAGTATTTTAATCAGTCGATCAAAAATAATGATCCACTTGAGATCATTTATTGGAATGTCCAATTTCACATTATCATGGGTGCTATGGCCGATAATGCTTACCTAAAGCCAAGCTACGACAGACTACTCATTGACCATGCGAGGATTAGCCAAACTTTCTATCGCCCTCGTGATCCAGACATGCAGCAGCGGATGGAAACAGCCAGTGGTCACCACCAAGAAATGATTGTGGCGATTGAGAAAAGTGACAGTAAAGTAATGGTTGAATTGATTCTGGCGCACTGGGAGTTATCAAAAGACCGGTTTGATTATTATGTACACCCCGACCCATTGCCACTTAATCATTAATTCGGTTTTAAATTGAGACAAAAAAGAAACAACATTAACATCGAGGGATACAAATGAAATTTGAAGGTATCTATACACCGATAATAACGCCATATCGAGATGACTTTAGTATCGATTATGATCGCCTAAGCGAAGTCACCGAGTTTTTAATTAAAGCTGGTGTCAACGGCATTATTTGTGCTGGCACAACGGGTGAATATTATACCCAAACTAAACAAGAACGATTTGATTTGATGCATTTTATGCAAAAGCAAATAGCGGGTCGTGTTACTTATATCGTTGGCACAGGCGCCATACGCACTGAAGAGGCAATAGAATTTGCACAAGAGGCTGTCAGCGCCAAAGCGGATGCGATTTTGGTGGCATCGCCCCCTTATGCGGTGCCGACTGAAAAAGAAGTCGCTGTGCACGCGCTTGCGATTGATCAAGCTGCGAATTTACCCATTATGCTTTATAACTATCCCGGAAGAATGGGTGTGAATATGGGTGAAGACTTTCTCGATCAAGTGAGCCAGTCGTCTAACTTTTGTGCCATTAAAGAAAGCTCTGGTGATGTGAATCGAATTCATGATTTGGCAAATGACTATTCACATATTCAGTTAGCTTGCGGAATGGATGACCAAGCACTCGAGTTTTTTGCTTGGGGCGCTAAGTCCTGGGTTTGCGCAGGCTCTAACTTTGCACCTGAAGCGCATATTGCTTTGTATCAAGCCTGTGTTGTTGAGGGTAACTTCGACAAGGGTCGAAGGATCATGTCAGCCATGTTGCCATTAATGCGGGTACTTGAGCAGGGCGGCCAGTTTATTCAGTGCGTCAAGCATGGCCTAACCACTCGTAACTTGCCTGTTGGGCCACCTCGCAAACCGTTACAAGGTCTTAATGACGATGATAAGCAGGAGTTAGAGCAAGTGATTAGGGTTATGAATACAACGCTTAGTAAAATTCTTGAGATCAAATAACTGTACCTCAAGCTTTAGGGGCTGAAGATTACATGTCAATTCACACGGCATTAACCTTACTGACAAGGCTGGGTAAGGAAGAGCCGGCGATATGTTAAGAAAGCTGAAGTACTGTGTGACTATCCTAAGGCTTGGAATTATGGTCATTACTAATGGTTGATGTGAGTCAGTCGCCACCTGATCTGGGTGAAAGCGGGTGGGTCGCTATTTTGCCCAAGCGTAAAATGCACCCCAAATTAGAAGATGATATTGAAGCAGATTATTTAATTGTTGGTTCTGGTTTTGCCGGGTTATCAGCAGCTCGACGATTAATTCAATTAGAGCCAACTGCCAAAGTCGTGATTGTGGAGGCTTTCCAGGTTGCAGAGGGCCCTTCGGGGCGTAATTCTGGGTTCATGATTGATTTGCCGCACGTATTGTCATCTAACAGCTACGCCGGTGTTTTAGATCAAGATCAACGCGATATGCGGATGAATCGTGCAGCGGTTAATTTTGCAAAATCGATGGTTGATGAGTTTAAATTACCCAAAGCAGCGTTTGCTCTATGTGGTAAGTGGAACGCCGCAGCAACGAAAAGTGGGTTAAAGCACAATGTGAGTTATAGCACTCATTTAGATAACTTAAAGGAACCATACGAGCTATTTAGTGCGGCTAAAATGCATGAGCTAACGGGCTCTAGTTACTATCATGGCGGACTCTGGACGCCTGGTACAGCCATTCTCCAACCAGCACAATATATTATGGGCATAGCGGGTGCTTTGTCAGATCTACCTCGATGTGAATTGTATGAAAAGACGCCAGTCGTTTCTCTTAATAAGGTTTCTGATCAATGGATTGCAACAACTACCAATGGTTCTATTCGAGCCAATAAAGTTATTCTGGCCGTCAATGGCTTGATTGAAAACTTTGGCTTTTATGCGCGACGTTTGATGCATATTAATCTCTATGCCTCGATGACTCGTGCCTTGACGATTGATGAAGTCAATCGGTTAGGTGGATCGGATACATGGGCATTTACGCCTGCTGATCCACTTGGCTCAACAGTGAGGCGGATCAACGATGGAATTGAACATCGTTTGCTGATCCGAAACCGTTGTACTTACGATCCAACATTGACCCTGCCCAGTAACCGTTTGGCAAAAATTGCAGTTGATCATGACCAGTCTTTCTATAGGCGATTTCCAATGTTAAAAGACGTCACCATGGAATATCGGTGGGCGGGTCGTTTATGTTTGAGCCGGAATAATGTCTGGGCAGTGGGAGAAGTTGCCGAGAATTTGTTTTCTGCTTGTTGTCAAAATGGATTGGGTACTACCAAAGGTACGATTGCAGGGGTGGTAGCCGCAGAAAAAGCGAGTGAAAAAATGGTGGAGTCGAAGATTCCCGATTTTATTCAACAGAATTTACCACAAAAGTTACTGCCGGAACCTTTAATGTCATTGGGCGCTAGCGGGTACTTAAAGTTTAGAGAGCTTTGTGCTGGGAATGAGTTGTAAGACATTTTAGCGATGGTCTAATGGTTTGAAATTTATCGTTCTATTCGTATCGACGTATTTTAAAGCTTTACCCAAGTGTTCGAAGAAGTTTTCAGGTTAAAACTTTTGGGAAATTACATTTCATAATGGCTTACTCTGCATAAACAGTCCGGGTTTGTGAATCAAACACTAGTATCGGAAATAATTTACCGATTACGCTAGACAAGCGTTTCTGACTAATTTAACGTCATCTTAAATAGCGCTTTACTAAAAACCGTTTGCTGCGTCAAATCTATATTCTTGTATTTATTCCTTAACAAAATTATTTGAAAATAGTCCCAATGAAACCATCCGATAAATATCAGGAAATTTTAAACTCAGGTGAGTTTCACCCTGATGATTCCCAACGGCATGCCATCGAACAGTTGGATGAGTTACAGGCCTCACTCATTAGCCGAACTGTACAAACTAAACTTTGGTGGCAAAGGTTGACAGTGGCTAGAGCTACTGTAGCTCCGCCCTCAGGTTTATATTTTTGGGGTGGGGTTGGACGAGGCAAAACTTTTTTGATGGATATTTTCTATCATTGTCTGCCATTCGAAGCAAAACGGCGCTTTCACTTTCACGCATTTATGAATCAAATCCATCATTCTTTGAAACAGTTGTCAGATACCTCCAACCCTTTAGAGGAGGTTGCGAAAGAACTCGCTGGTGATATGAGAGTGTTGTGTCTGGATGAGTTTGTGATTACTGATATAGCGGATGCAATGATATTGGCTGGGCTGCTAAAGGCGCTTTTTGAAGAAGGTGTTGTACTTGTGACAACATCGAATTGCCAACCAAGTGACTTGTATCGTAATGGGTTACAGCGCGCCAGATTTATGCCTGCCATTGATTTAATTTCGAAGCGTTGTCGCGTAATTAACTTGGATGGTGGAAAGGACTACCGTTTATTGGGCTTACGCCAGACGCATTTATATACTGTGCCGCATTCGCAGGCTGCTATTGATGAAGTTAACCTCTATTTATCGGAGCATGTGCAACCCATACAGCTAAATTCGGAGCACTTGAAGATTAATGGACGTAAGCTTAGCTTTCAGTTTTGTTCGGAAGATACGGTATGGTTTAGTTTCAATGAACTGTGTAAAACCAGCAGAAGCCAGACTGATTATCTAGAAATTGCGCGCTTATTTAGAACGGTGATTGTAACTGATATTGAACAAATGAACGATTTGACGGATGACATTGCAAAACGATTTATTTTACTCATCGATGTTTTATATGATCATCATGTCATTTTAATCTGCAGTGCTTCAGTGGCTGTTGACCAGCTGTATCAGGGTAAGAGACTTACTTTTGAATTTGAGCGGACAACCAGCCGCTTAATTGAGATGCAGTCAGAACAGTATTTGACGCAGTTGCATACGATTCAATAGCATTGGCTAAAAAGTTCAATCACTCCAATCTTCTGGAAGGTTTATTAACTCTATTAGATACCTTAGCTTTACCAAGAAAAGTCAGCAATAAGGCTTGCATGATCCGAGAAACGATAGTCGATTTCACTAAACCAAATACGCTTTAACTTGGGTTTAAATTGCTGGTTAATTAGCATATAGTCTAGGACTTGTTTGTTCTCTTTGTGAATATAGGAATAGCGTTTATTGTCAGGCACGCGTCGGGTTAGGTCGATAAGGTCATGCTTAATTAAGTCTTGGCTCCATAGCTTTGTATTGGTATTATCGGGTCTTCCTATGATAGTGCCAACCACATCTATGTATTGATCTGACGGAGACAAGGCATTCAAATCACCTAACACCATAAGTGAATGTCCAATCTGAGCGCTTTGATATTGATCGATCCAACGTGCAATCGTGGTTGCCTGCTCTAACCGTTTAGTGCGAACTCGATGACCTTTGGATTTTGATCGTATACCTATCATTGAACGTAAATGAAGGTTGAGTAGCGAGATACAATTGTACTGTTTGCAAACCTTAATCAATAACGGTGGACGTGAGAAGAGGGGGCTATTACCGGTTGCCAGCTTGGTTTTTTTAAAGAGCTGTTTGACAGATTTAACTTGGTAATTTGATCGAATTAAGAAACCGACATCTATGCCGGATATGTCATTACCTTCTTTTAAAACTGCTCTGTACTGCACGCCGCTAGTTTGTTTAATCTGCAGGATTATTTGATTCAGTGAATTGATGTTCTCAACTTCCTGTAACGCTATAATATCCGCTAGTTCAAAGGAAGTAATTATTTTTTGTGCGGCTTTTTTCGTTTTGTTATGGAATTTTTTAGTGCTTAGAACCGTCTCATATTTTTTGCCATTATCAATGTCATCAAATAGTCCATACATATTTTGACTAACAACTCGGAATGAATTATCAGCTAAGGCTTGTCCAGCAAATAATGTCCATAAAATGGTCCATAAAAAAGCGGTTAGATAAGCCCTTGCATGAACCGATAGGTAGTTAAAATATTGCGCCCTTGATCGTTGGTAAGCGCGGGTAACGATGGGGATGTTAACTGGCGGTTGTTTTTTGAATACAGTCTGTCCATTGCTCAAATAATTCAACTGTACTAGCAGCAACGACTGATCGAGAATCTAATGACTGGTTAAATACTGCTTCTGATTCCAAAGTTTGACTTTGGCCTCCGGCTTCTTCGTTGAGTAAAACGCCTGCGGCGTAATCCCAGTACTTTTCTTTACCGTGTAATAAAAGTTGCACTCTGCCTGCCGCTAACCAGGCCCATTCGAGTGCGCAGCTACCGACATTACGTTGAGACTTGTAAGGTGCTTGTTCTACAAGTGATAGCTTAATTGGTTTTGAGAGACGTTTAAAATCGATGAATGCAATCGACTGCTTTAGTGTGTTGGGTTGCTCTGGCCTACTTGTTTTGTGATCATTAACCCACATACCCTGTCCCTTAATCGCAGAGAAAAATTCATCACGCATGGGGTCATAAATAATAGCCAATACAATTTCATTCTGGCTAATTAAAGCTAACGAAACTGAAAATAGTGGCAGGGTGCAATGATAGTTGTTAGTGCCATCAACAGGATCTAGGCACCAATAGTCTTGATTCGAATTGAGTACGCTGATCTGCTCTGGTCCGGTTAGTTCTTCGCTGAGTAACAAAATTTCAGGGTAGTGTTTTTTTAATGCCACATCCATTGCTTTTTGCATTTCAATGTCAGCTTCAGTAACAATTGAGCCATCTGTTTTAAAACTAGCGGTTGATTTGGCATAGTACTTAAGGAGAGTCGACTGTGACGAATCCTTAATAATATTTTGGATAAGAGTGATATCTTCGAAACTATAGTCGGGCTTGCACACTGGTTTGTTCCCCTTCTATTTCAATTAGGTTATTGTCTATTTTAACTTGAAAGGTTTAATAAACATCATCAAGATCCTTTCAGATGTACTATAGCTGATAAGCAGTATCGCTGGTACAGTAAATCACCCTTTTGCCGTGAAATAAATGTCTCAAATTCAATCAACAGATACGTCCTACTTTCTGACAATGCAGACCGCAAACTTGCAGGAAGATTTTGATCGTGAGATTAAAAACAGTGCGTCATTGTTTTTAATCTATGGGGAAGTCGGAGTCGGAAAGACTCGATTGTTAAAAGAGTTGGTGTCCACTAGGCTTAATCAGCTTCGCGTGCATTGGGTCGACTGCAAACAGGCTGAAGATCATTTCAGCGCGACAAATGCGTTAGATTCTGCATTAGAGAGAACACTCAATATTGCTAATGTTGGTGATGTTATCATCGCTGACCATTTTGAATTAGCAACCAACAAAATTAAACATCAGCTTTTACAAAGCTGGGCAACTGACGGTATTGATAAAGAATTCAGTCTGATTATAGCCACTGGTCCAGCGGGACTTGAAGAAGTTCGCAATTTGGCGGCTAGGTACAGTTTAAATGTAAAGACCTTTCAGTTGCTACCCTTAACGCCTACCGAAATTGATGGCTATTGTGCTAGCGAATTGTTCCCATTACAGCTGCCAAGTCCTCTGTCGATGCCAAAGCAGACTCGTCGAGCACTCAACGAAACACGTGGTTTAATTGGTAATTTACGAGATATTGTTGGGCTTCATAGTCATCATATTGTTATGCGAGATACCCCCCGTTCCCTCTCTATTGTTAAACCCCTAGTTATCGTTTTCGGGTTAACTATTATTTTGCTATTGGCGGGTCTTACTCATCGTTTTATGCCGGTTGCCCCATTTGAGTACCTTTCGCTAAATCAAGCTGATGTAAACAAGCCTGAATCAACGCAAACGATTCAGAGTTCTAAGATAGAATCACCTAAATTACCCGAACCTGCTGCTGAACTAACACCCATTGAGGCAATCGACAGTCCAATTATTAAGCTGGAGGAATCCAGCGTTATAAAGGAAGTTGAGGCTGAAAAAGCTCTAATAGTTGAGGTCGATAAAGTTGAAGCTGAAAAAGCTTTAATAGTTGAGGTCGATAAAGTTGAAGCTGATAACGTGCCAAAAGTAGAGTCCGTGAATGTCGAGAACCTGGTTGGTCTGACGCAGCAAGAGCCGTATTCTGACTGGTTTAATACAGAACTAAAACGTTCACGTGATTGGTTTGAAACGACTGAAAAGAGTCGTGCCACTATTCAAATTATGTCTATCAATTTAGATGATACGACTGATGATACCTACTTTAGCTATGTTAAGAGGTTACAACAAAGTGGGGTTGATGTTTCTCAGTTACGTGTTTATTCGACGCGTGTTCAAGAAAATATATTATTCAGTATAGTTTATGGCAATTACAACAGTCGGCGAGTGGCAAGTATTTCGATTACTAATTTGCCTTCATCGTTAGGAGCCAACCAACCAATTTCAAGATCGGTTGGTGGAATCTGGGATGAAATTAGTCAGTTTTGATCAACTCTTATGTTATCAGCTATAAACCTGCTTCTAATATAATCCATCCAAAAACGGATGTTTGTACTCTAATAGCCTTCTCGATTAATCATCAAAAGGATTAAAATATAAACTTTAGAAGGAGGGTTGTTTAAGCTTTTTAAGATTCAATTAAATTAATTAAACCTTGGCGAATATTTGTTTCTGCTTTTAAGCCTAGTTCGTCATTCATTTTGGTCGGGTTTGCGAGTGAATGCTGAATGTCACCTTCACGTGGCGCTGAATGAGACACCTCACAGTGATTACCAGTGATATCAGACAGCACGGCAATTAAATCCAATAGGGTTGTTTGTTGCCCAGTTGCAATATTGCAGGCGCCCGTAGCAGAACTAATTAAAGCGGCTACATTGGCACGAGCAACATCACCAACATAAATAAAGTCTCTGGTTTGTTGGCCATCACCGAAAATGGTGAGGGGCTCACCTCGGGAAATTCTGTCGACAAATAAAGCAATCACTCCTGCATAAGGAGATTTTGGGTCTTGCCTAGGACCAAATACATTAAAAAATCGTTGCCCTAACGACTTTAACCCATAAATCCTTTGGTACATATCCGCATATTCTTCATTGACTTGCTTTTCTAGCCCATACGGAGAAAGCTGTTTTTTAGTTGCGTCCTCTGTCAAGGGAATTTCAGATGGCTCTCCATAAATTGCAGCGGAAGAGGCATAGACTATTTTCTCAATCTTATTTTTTTGAGCGGCAACCATTACATTGACGAAACCTATAATATTTTGCATTGCCGAAAACTGAGGATTTTCTAACGATGCTACAACAGAAACCTGAGCTGCAAGGTTGAGACAATGTGATACACCTGTCATTGCTTTGTTAACAATATGACTATCGGTGATGTCACCCTCTATAAATTCCAGTAAAGGGTTATTATCAGGTAGATTGTTTCGATTTCCAGATGATAGATTATCCAGAACGCGAACAGGAATATTTTGGCTTAGCAACAAGTCAGCGGTGTGGGAGCCAATGAATCCAGCTCCGCCAGTGATGAGTACTTTGTTCATAAATTGGTTACTGCATTGAGTTATACATTTATTCAATTTTAGCAGGCATATTGGGATTTGCACTGATGTTTTTAAATCCAAATTTAAGGTGTATTTAAGCTTGACAGTGATACTTCGCTTGATTAAAGTACGCGCTCTTTCGAGGGGGCCATAGCTCAGTTGGGAGAGCGCAACACTGGCAGTGTTGAGGTCGGCGGTTCGAACCCGCCTGGCTCCACCAGATTCTTTGTATAAAAGAATTTGGTAAAAAACAGTGTCCCCATCGTCTAGTCGGCCTAGGACACCGCCCTTTCACGGCGGTAACAGGGGTTCGAATCCCCTTGGGGACGCCACTTATTTGGCATCAAAATCAAAGGCTTACAGAAATGTAGGCCTTTTTTATGCCTGGATTATAATTTTTTACAAATAATTGAATTTGAAATTGCTTTTTTGAATGGTTGACGTCACTTTAGATACATCCATGTTTGAAGCCTTTTTATTAATGCCACCTTTTTGGAGCAAACTGAAACGTAACACTAGAAAATTTCCACACTGGTAAATCATTTGAAATAAAACATGAAAAAATCAGTATTGGCTACATTCATACAATTATCAGTATTGATTTCAGGATATGTCTTAGCAGCTTTAATCAATCCTACCATTTCTGCCTTCAGGCGCGTTCGTGATGTCAATGAGTGAGTTTTGGTCCGGTTTCAGCTAGCCTTTACGAGGTATATCGCGGAAATGGCTTTGTCACTTTGACAGTAATTGAAAATTGATTTAACCGGAATTGGGATTCTTGGTGCAGTATCTATTGATTACACAGGGGCCGTTGTTTTGAATGTTTACGGGTATGTAGGCAATGGGGAAGTCGACTTCATCGATGGATCGTATACCGGTAACTTGATCGGCGATGCTAGTTTTACAGTGAGCTCGGGGTCTTTTTCCTTGTCGGTTGGTTATATTAACTCGCCGATTTTTAATGGTAACCATTTTTTGAAGAAGCTATTTCACTTAAGGTGGTTTTTTTATGTTTAATAGATGGGTGTTCATTCTTCAGTTAAACATACCAAGCAAATGGCCACTTTAATATTCGGCTTCAACTGGTTAACGCAACACTTTATTTTTATCATAAAAGAAGGCGTGCCTGATATAAAATGAATGAAGTTTGTCGAACCAGTTACTTTGTATGACAGAGGCAAAAACAACTTCTAATTTGATTCATCATTTGAATAACATGCATGTTTAAAGTTTGTTGCAGGTATTTCAAACTACCGCATATTAATGCTGCCCTAGTGTGGCTCTTTGTTCAAATCGTATGGGTGGATAAGCTCCCGGGGCTTATAAAATAGAATTCTTTTTCAATACCCAAAACAAAAATGCCCGAAACACTTAACTGCCTCAAGTACATACCAACCATGACTAAAAATTTGAAAACTTTAAGTGGGTTGGCAGCAATCGACCCTTAAAGAACCGCTCTGCTAACCTATTTTAAAGTCAGACATGTTAAATAATAACGTTCTTTTGATCCTCTGAAATTTGCTATTCGCCGCATATATTAGTTCTTGTGGGTATTGGTAAAGTTTATAAAAATTAGTTTGAAGTGATTACAGTCGGGCAAAATTACCACTTTACTTGATGAATTTCATACCACTGGAATTAATTTCATATTGAACTACAATTAATAAATGATTGTAGTCCAATCAGTCTAGCTAGCGATTTCAGGTCAGGCCTAAATGGATGAAAAGAAAAATGCTCTCGAGTTGATTTTAGAAAATAATAGCCTCCGTAATGAAATTCGTAGTCTTAATCAAGCCCTGAACGATAACCTAATCCACAAGCAGCAACTCGATGCAATATTGGATAACGCCCCTTTAGAAGTGTGTTTGAAAGACCGAGAAGGTTGCTATATCAAGGTTAACAAACAGTTCGAAGAACTCCTTGGCGTTAAAAATCAAGACATGATGGGATTGTTTCCAGTTGATATTGTTGACCCCAAGCTGGCTGCCTTTATACGAGAGCATGACTTATCTGTCCTAAATTCAGGACAAACCGAGTGGCGCGAACGAATAGTTGAATGGGGTAAAGAAAATCAACCACGCACCTTTTCATCCAGAAAGTTCCCCGTACTTAGTGGAGATGGGGAGGTCCTTGGCCTAGGTGGAATAGTTACTGAAATCACTGCGCAAGTAAAAATCGAAAACAAACTGCAGAAAAGCAACATCCTTTTTAGGCAGGCAGAATCCATGGGTAACATGGGGCACTGGACCTGGGATTTCGTGGAAGATAAATTAATCTCCTGCTCAGATCAGTTTGCACGAATATTTGATATGACCGTGCCAGAAGCACTCGATTATTTCATTAGCACTGAAGCAGAATTGGATGTAATTCATCCCGATGACAAGGAATCTTTCAGTCAAAGCAAATCTGATTCTAAAGGAGCACACGCTAAGATAGATCTTGAATACAAGATCATCACCTCTTCAGGCAATACTCGCCATATTTACACCCGCAGTGAGCTTGTACTTGATAAAGATGGCGCACCATTACAGTCATTCGGAACCGTTCAAGACATCACAGAGCGTAAAAAAACCGAATTACGTGAGAAGTCCCGTATTCATATATTAGAGATAATTACGAGTGGCGAACCGTTGCCAGTAATTCTAAAAGCCATTGTGCATTCTGTGGAACAAGAAAACCCAGCCATGTTATGTAGCATTTTATTACTAGACGATGCAGGTAAACATCTATTGCACGGAGTAGCGCCCAGTTTACCCGACTTTTATAACGATGCTATTCATGGCATAGAGATTGGCATAGGGTTTGGCTCCTGCGGAACAGCTGCCTTTACTAATGAACGTGTCATTGTTGATGATATTCAGACTCACCCGTACTGGAAGCCCTATAAAGAACTGGCCATTAAAGCAGGATTAGGCGCCTGTTGGTCGGAACCGATACGCTCTACAAAAAAGGAAGTGCTTGGCACTTTCGCGATCTATCACCACAACGTGAATTTTCCAACAGAAGCTAATATAGTTTTGATTGAACAAACGGCGAGTTTGGCCAGTATCGCTATTGAAAGAAAAATTGCAGACTCGGTACTAAAGTCTAGTGAAAATCGTTTGCGACTTGCACTGGCTGTAACAAAACAGGCCTGGTTCGATCTAAATGTTCAAACAGGCGAGGCGTTAACTAGTTCTGAGTACTCCAAGATACTTGGGTATGATCCAGCCAAATTTCATAGCGATTTACAGGGGTGGGAAGATAGTCTTCATCCGCATGATCGCGATGCCGTAATGAAAGCTTACAAAAAATGCCTTAGTCAAGGCGCTGAGTTTTCTACTGAATATCGGCGGCGTACAAAAGTCGGAGATTGGCTTTGGTTCAATACGACTGCAGAAATTATCGAGTGGGATTCGTCGCAACGGCCGTTAAGAATAATCGGTATTCATACTGACATTACTGAGCGCAAACAAGCCGAAGTAAAGCTGGAACGTCTTGCTCATTATGACTTACTGACCGGTCTACCTAACCGTGTATTACTGGCAGACCGTTTAAGCAAAGCCATGTTGCAATGTCAGCGCCGCAATCAGTCATTGGCCGTTACCTATTTGGACCTAGATGGCTTCAAAATAATCAATGACACCCATGGCCATGATGTGGGGGACGAATTACTGACTGTAGTGTCTCAACGCATGAGAGAAGCTTTACGTGAAGGTGATACCTTGGCACGAATTGGGGGTGATGAATTTGTTGCAGTAATAGTTGATTTGGAAAAGATAGAGGATAGTAAGCCTGTATTAGAACGAATACTTAAAGCCGCTGCTGAGTCTGTCACGCTGGGTGATGCCGTATTGCAAATTTCAGCGAGTATTGGTGTTACCGTTTATCCACAAGACGGTGTGGACGCAGATCAACTCATGCGTCACGCCGACCAAGCCATGTATATCGCTAAGCAAGCAGGTAAGAACCGTTATCACCTGTTTGATACCGCGCTAGATAACGCGGTTAATATTCGGCAGTAAAGCATTGCTGATATTCGTTTGGCTTTGCTGAAAGGTGAGTTTTTTCTACATTATCAACCCAAGGTAAATATGCTTACTGTTGCAGTGATAGGGGTGGAAGCTTTAATCCGCTGGCAGCTTCTGACCGTGGTTTAGTCTCGCCTTTAGAGTTCTTACTGACGATTGAAGGTCGTGCTATTAGCCTAGAATTGGGTGAATGGGTCTTACAAACTGCATTGCTCGGCCCATGCCTGCCGATGATATTCCAGAATGGGTATCTGGTTGGAAAGTGGATGATACCTGGAAGACATTTGAACTTACCTTTGTGACTAATTAAATAAATCGTAAGTTGCACAGTAGCTTCTAGTAATGGATTCGATGAGTTCATAGCAATCGATTGAGGATATATAACGTTACACTTGCAACTGACGTTAGTGGCTTAAACAAAGCCTCTCTAGCGGGCCCCTATAGGCTTTTGGCAGGCATCAATCAGCTAGATACCTTTATGACCATTCTAAAAAAGGAAGGATGAAACACGGCCTCATTAACCTTATTTGGAGCTCTACCATTACCACAATTTATGGAAACCATACGACCTAATCTAAACTAACTTCTACTTTGCAGTAGTAACAAGTTCGACCTTAAACTACCAATTCTAAGTACCAAGAATTTGAAATTGATTACATCGATGGTAACAGACCTCTCTTAATTAAAGCATCTGAGATCGATTAATGTGATATTGATACTTGGTTTAATTCTCTAAATAACTTCTCTGGAACTGACAACGAGGCTATCTTGGGCGTTTCCTGATGGATCTACATGACAGGGAGGTAATCATTAAACGTTACAGTGATGTCATGCTCTTTAACGGTGAAATGGCTGGTTGTGCATTTGAGTTCTCAGCAGGTGTATACTCATTGGATCAACTACCTGAGCTAATTCGCAACCACATTGAACGACAGCATAGCCAGAGACATGGAATTAAACAGCGAGGTGACTGAGCTATGCAGAAATGTCTGGGTAGTGAATTGTCACAAGTTTTAACTTATTGATACTGATGATGGATACCCATTCCGGGTATCCATCAGAGTTCCTTAAAGCCATTGCTTATTATTCAAGTTGTATCAGTAAGTACATGCTAGTGGCTAAGCTTAGAGGCTCCCACCAACATAATTATCTGTAGCAGTTGATTGTTGTCAACGTTGTATTTGGGCAAATTAGCGATCGGTCACATTAGCATCGGAAATTAATTATTCACCCTATAGCAACTTTAGAACAGGGTTAAATGAAGCGCTTAAGGTGTAAAGAACCTTTACACTTGGCTTTTAAACTGTCGGTAAATTTTACATTTTGACTTATTGATACTTTTAATTATTTTTCAATTCATTGTTTTTATTAAATATTAAATTTTTGGCCCAAATAATGTATGGTATCTATTAGTACTAACCTAAAACGAAAAAAACATGGAAAAATTAAAATACAAGCATTTAGTGTTGATTGTTATATCAATGGTTTTTAGTTTTAATGCTAGTGCTGACTATCCACAGGGTCCTACGGAGGGGTCTGAAAATGATGGGTTTGTGAACGAGGTGGTTGTGGAGGTTCCCGAACCTTCCATTATTGCTCTATTTGGAATCGGGTTAGTGGGTCTAGGTTTCGCGCGTCGAAGAACCCGTCAAGCTTAATATATGGATACTCTAGGAAGCCCATAGCTGCCGACGAGTTACATGCAAGCCCAAATAAAAAGCCATCTTATTGGAGGGGCTTTTTTATGTTTGAACGATAGTTTTAACCTGCGAGTTCAACTGGTCACTGTTCTGGTCAACTCTAACCGGACACTTTCTTCAGAGAACTTTCATAGTTAATAGGTGATTGATCACCGTTCTTAGTATGTAGCCTTTCAAGGTTGTAATACCTCATGTA
>JBLHWR010000025.1:0-21787 GCA_047629275.1 Gammaproteobacteria bacterium | reverse complement strand
GGTCGCATTAATGGCCGAGTTGAAGCTAAGCCATTCATCCAACAAATAAGAGCAAACCACCCCACTGCATCACACCATTGCTGGGCTTATATAGCTGGTAAACCCGATGATGAACATCAATATGATCAAAGTGATGACGGAGAGCCAAAGGGCACCGCAGGCAAACCAATGCTGAATGTTTTAACCCATTCGGGGCTCGGAAACACGATTGCCGTTGTCACTCGCTACTTTGGTGGCATTAAATTGGGTGCAGGCGGACTGGTTCGTGCTTATAGCCAATCGGTTAGTGAGGCATTGAGGCAACTTCAGACAACCGAACAACTGATTACTTCGACACTTACGATCGAGTTTCCTTATACCTATCAGGGCAAGCTCGATCATTATTTGACCAGTCAGGGCATTTCAATTACGAGTCAATCATTTGAAGCAGAAATAAGTTATACCCTGGCCGTCCCCATCAGTAAAATTGAGATTACAAAAACTGACATTGCCAACCAGACTCGGGGGAGGGTTACAATTACGGGTCGATAGTTATAAATGATTAATCAAGAATCGACAATTAAATACTCAATTAAGCCGCTGTAGTTGCTTATTGTCAAAATTGCCAACCAGAGCTTTATGGAAATAGCACTCATTTCCGACTTACCCTGAGTGAATGGTGTAAACTTAATATATAAGCTGTTTTTTTACTTGGCTATACTCAGATATAAGTAGAGGTAAATTCCTGTCAAAAAGGCGTTTCACCACTTTCGAGTTAAACTCTGACACAGGGGCAGACCTCATGAATCAATTAGACGAATGGGCACAATTAATTTCGAAACGTCTTAAATCCGAAGCCGAGCTGGTTGGGCTGCAAGCCAAACACGAGCTTTATCAGGATTCTGCAAAAGAGACTTTCATTCGAGTCGTACTCGAACAATTCCTACCCGATAATGTTGCTGTTGGTACTGGACGAGTAATCGATTCTGAAGGCAATAAATCGAGTGCTCAGGACATTGTTATATACCGCCGCGACTATCCGCAACTGAATTTACCGGGTGGCACCGATATATTTCTGTTGGAAAGCGTTCTGGGCACCATTCAAGTTAAAACCAAACTAATACGTAAAACATTTTTTGAAGCCCTAGACCAGTGCGCGTCTATGGCTGACCTCCAGCCCGTGATGGACCGCCCCGTGTTAGCCCGTATTGCAACAAAGAACAAGTTTACGCTAAACCAACAGAACGAATATCAGCATGCTGATCCTTTATTAACCGCTCGTTTTAACCTAATTGGTCGCCCATTAAGCTTTGTTTATGCCTTCAACGGCTATCAAAACAGTTTCAGGCAATTAGCTGAAAATATTGATATGTGGATTGATTATCGGCGTGACAATGGATTACCCGTTGATATGAAATTCTGCCCAACCATTATTGCAACCCAGGGCTGCTTTGCTGCGCGCAACGCTTCGCGTTTTTCATCAAAACAAGACTTCCTGTTTGGAGTTGGCAACGATGATGCCCCGGTTCGACTCATCATCATGCGGCTTATGTATGCATTAAACCGTTGTCTGAGAAAAAGCAGTGATAGTTTAGGTGTAAAACAGGGGCTAGAAGTTTATTTGAATAAAATGCGATTACCGAAAATCACTGGCAGTGTTGGGAAAACCAGTTATGCCGTGCAAACTGCACCCAAAAAAGCGACTGAAAACAGCCCAGTACAATCAGCTAAAATTAAAACGCCAACTGGTCTGGGAACAGGTGTTCAATCGAATTTTCCATCTGCCAAGACACCACAATTAAAAGAATCACCGACTGATAAAGAAGTACTTGTAGAAACCGATCACGTGCCTCCGATTAAACTGGAAATGGATACTTTAATGCAAACTCAAACCATTCCTAGGCTAAAGAATTAGTGGCAGTAGAAAAATGACACGCATCGGGCCGCACTCTTTATTATCACTGCCCTATAATGTAGTTCCTACAAACCTAGCGCTAGGTTCGACACCCTGCTTTTATGGGATTTTGCACAGTTCCATTTTACTTCATCACGGACGGAGCAATAAATCAGGAGTGATCATTAATCGCGCCAACAATAACTGACCAATTATTAGCGAAGTTAAGCATTTTGATTGACGAAGCAAAGGTTGTTCGTTCGATCGTCGGAAATTATGATCATTTACGAAAGATAGAAACCATTCCTGAAGCGTCCAAGCTCGCTCAGTTCATTAGGAATAAAATAGTCAGGCTAGAAGCCAAGCTATCTTTAGCTAGCCACGCAAAGCCCAATACAGCTGTAATATTCACATCTTTTTACAAATTAACCTGTTTAAAATCGCTCATTGTCTGTTTTAAACGTGATGCCTTTATAAATGGAAGAAGTCTTCAGTTACGCTTGCTGCTGACTACAAGCCTAGCACGGCTGATCATATTGGTTTCTGATTCCTGATAACCCTCACTGATCCCGACAAACTCATCATAAAAGCAAACATCAAAACCCGCGACTGCCTCGCGTAATGCATTGGGTGCGACTCTGAAACTAGCATTCTTTGGACCGAGAAACTCACCACTTTCACTATCACAGGCCAAGTGTTCTTCACACAGCAAGTAACCACCTGGCGCAAGTTGCCCACATAAGCGGCGGATAAGCGGTAGATCGACATACCACATGACGATAATTAAATCGTATTTCTGCTTGAAGTCATATAACTCATCTAAGTCATGTTGAATCCAGTTGATATCAAGTCCCTGCGCCATGGCCTGTTGGCTTGCCCTCTCTAGTCCAATTGCAGATACATCAATGGCATCAACCTGGAATCCAGCCTCTGCGAGAAACATCGATTTCTGTCCCAGTCCACAAGCCACATCCAGCGCATTGCCAACGGTGACTCGATCAATCCACTGAGCGATAAACTCACCTGGCTGAGTGCGTTTTCGGTGGCTATCTTTGGCATATCGCTGATCCCACTTATTGCGATCTTCTTCACTCATAAATAATGCTCTCGATTAATGGGTGTCTCTCATGGATACCACCCATGCCTCTCATTCAAGCTCTAAGCAATACTACCCAAAATAGGTTCTATCCAGGCTTTGTTTTGATGAATTTCTGTCTTGCTCAGACCTGTTAATTCGTAGGGTAAAACAAGCCATTCGTTATATTCATGCAGGTAGTAATCGGGCGCTGAGTGCGCTTGATTGAGCTTTGGTTTGTAATACGGCACGGCGACTCGAACTTCTTTGGGCATGTTTCGTTTGGTCTTCGCTTGCAATCGATTAATAACTGCAGCTACATTTCTACCGGTGCCATAAACATCGTCAACAATCAGCAGGTTGTCGGTTGCATTCATATGTTCAAATAGATACTGCAGCCCATGAGCACGAATTTCGGTATCGTTATTGAGTTGTTTCAGGTAATCACTCATTCCCCTATATGAGGTGCGAATCGCAATATGGTCAGTCTTTACGCCTAGGTACTGCAAGCATTCCTGAACATAAATTCCCACCGCTGAGCCGCCCCGCCAGACACCAACAATAAAATCAGGTCGATAGCCACTTTCATAGATCTGCACTGCTAGACGAAAAGAGTCTTCGAGTAATTCCTGCTCTTGAATGTATCGTTTTTTTACGGAATGCTTTTTCACGAAGTTGATGCCCTCCCATTTCAATCCAGTTATGATACTCCCCAATATCGAAAATTCGAATAAATCAATGTCCGAAAAACTCTATTTATCCGCACAGCAGCTATTGGAAGATTCTTTCCTACTTGGGGCCAATATAATCAGGCACGGTTTTAGGCCGACGATTATCATTGCTATCTGGCGCGGCGGCACTCCAATGGGCATTGCAGTGCAGGAATTGCTCGCCTATCACGGCATCGAGACTGACCACATAGCGATAAGAACGTCTTCCTATTCTGGCATCGACGGGCGATCGAGCAACATTCGCGTTCATGGCATGAACTACCTCATCAAAAACTGTCGTCAGGAAGACAGCCTGCTGATCGTTGATGATGTCTTCGACACTGGGCATACCATCAACACCGTTATCGAACACCTACGAGACAAAGCTCGACTCAATACCCCACATGACATTCGAGTCGCCGTGCCCTACTACAAGCCAACCCGTAACCAGGTCAACTTTGCTCCCGATTATTACTTGCACGAAACCGAGCAATGGTTGAAATATCCGCATTCACTTGAAGGATTGACGGTGGCAGAAATCGAAAAGAACCGCCCCGAGTTATATGCGATTATTAAAGATCATATCTGAGAGATGCTCTTTAATAGCATTGACCAGATTAGTGATTGGTCTTAGCTACTTTTATCCAACAACCTCAAAAATCATACTTCGAGCCACCCAAACAATCGCTATAGTGATCAAAGCAACAATACTCGTGACAACGCCTGACAATCTTGATTGCAACCAGCCAATAATACCGATCGACACAATAAACAAAAATAAGGCCGATGTAGCGGCGGATGTGCCAATCGCACGAACATAGACAATGCGCTCAAGCAAGGCTGGTGAGAATTCACTAACGCCTGCAATCCGTAGGCTCAGAGCAACATCGATATAGAGTGCAATTAAAAACAACAACGAAGTCACGGTGAATAAGATAAAGGTGCCAATCGCAAGATTACTTTTATCTTTACTTCGTATTACCTGCACAGCAACCGACAATGAAAAGCCCGCCATCAAACCGCTGATGAACGAAACCTGCCCTGTTTGTAACTCTAGTATTTCGTTCATAAACCTCGCGCTCTCCTTGTTCTGTTTGGCTGGCATTTATCCCGCGTTGCCAGTTATAGGTGACATTTGACCCTAGCGCGGTAGAAATAATTCAATATCGCTGTTTCAACGAAACATAGTGCGCCGCAGAGGTCACTAAATTTACTTTTTCAGCGTCAGTCAGCGGACGTATCTTTTTCGCTGGACTGCCTAAATACAAAAAACCAGATTCAAGGCGTTTCCCCGGTGGCACTAGCGAGCCAGACCCGAGCATGACTTGATCTTCTATCACCGCGTTATCCATAACGATTGAGCCCATACCAATTAAACATTGATTACCTATGCGACAGCCATGCAATAGCACTTTATGGCCAACCGTTACCTCATCACCGACATGCAATTCGGCACCGTCTATGAGTGGTGGATTAGCGTAAGAAACATGCAAAACTGAACCGTCCTGAATATTAGTATTGCTACCAATACGGATAATATTCACATCACCACGTATCGCCGTCAACGGCCAGATCGAGCAATTATCTCCAATCACAACGTCACCAATCACTACCGCACTATCGTCAATATAACTCGACCCACCAATGGTTGGCGATATGCCTTCAAAATCTCTTATCATAACGGTTCCTGACAGTTGGTTACTTGGTCGGTATAGTAGCGAAAAAATGATTTCCTGAGTCAATTATAACATTAGTATGAAAGCAAATATCCTAAACAAACTACAACTCTACTCTGAGTTGATACGCCTCGATAAGCCAATTGGCATTTACTTGCTATTGTGGCCGACACTATGGGCATTAACCATTGCTGGCGAAGGCTCACCGGATGGTTGGATATTGTTTGTTTTTATCGCTGGAGTATTTCTGATGCGATCGGCTGGTTGTGCAATAAACGATTACGCTGACCGAGACATCGACCGGCATGTAGAACGCACCAAAAACAGGCCGTTAACCAGTGGAAGAATGACACCTAAAGAAGCGTTATGGGTATTTGCCATAATCTGCTTAATGGCCTTCTCACTTGTGCTCAGTCTCAACTCCTTCACGATTACACTTTCAATGGGGGGAGTATTACTAACTGCCAGCTACCCTTTTATGAAACGATATCATTATTTGCCACAGGTTCACCTTGGTGCGGCATTTGGTTGGGCCGTGCCAATGGCTTTTGCGGCACAGATTGAAGCTGTGCCCAAGCAGGCCTGGCTGCTTTACGTTGCGACGATAGTTTGGACCACCGCCTATGACACGATGTATGGCATGGCCGATCGCGAAGATGATTTGAAGTTAGGCATGAAATCAACCGCCATTTTATTTGGCGTATATGACCGTGTAATTATCGGCGTATTGCAAGGCCTGTTTATTCTGGCACTGTGGTTAATCGGCAACGATCTCAAATTTTCGTCTATTTACTTTTATGCATTAGTACTCGCATCAGGTTTTTTAGCCTATGAGCAATTGATGATTTTCTATCGAGTCCCCGAATATTGCTTCAATGCCTTTTTACATAATCACTGGGTTGGCGCAATTGTATTTTTTGGTATTGTTGGGCATTACTATTCAGTTTAATAGCGTTAATGGTTAACGCCTTAATGCAGCGGGTCTATTGAGCCTTTGTTGCTTTATCTCTCGCAATGAAATATAGATGCCACTCACGCAAATAATGGCGATGCCAAGCCAGACTATGGCATTCGGCAGATAATCAAAAAATAGGTAGCTGAGCATTGTTGCGACAATGATCTCGGTGTAGTTAAAAGGTGACACAAGAGATGCCGGTGCGTATTGGCAGGATAGAATCACCAAAAAATGACCTGTTGCAGCGATCAGCCCGATGGCTGCAAATAACAAGATGGCTTCGTTATCTACCGGAACCCAAATCATCGGCACCCAGGGTGTAATTGCCACTGTGCCTACGACAGCAGTATAAAAAAGTGTCATCAGCGGGCTACTAGTGGTCGATATTTTCCTGGTAACTAAAATATAGAGTGCATAACTGAACCCCGCTATTAACGCATACAACAGACTAGGCTGAAATTCGTCGCTGCTGGGTTGCAACACGATCAAAACTCCAACAAATCCAAGCAATGTCGCCAGCAAGCGCCTAAGTCCAAACTTTTCACCGAGTATGAATGGTGACAGTAGCGTCACGATTAAAGGTGATACAAACAGCAGAGCAAGTGCATTCGGAATCGGATTGGTCTTAATACTCAAAAAGAAAAAGAACGTCGATGACAGTAGACAAAGGCCACGGAATATCTGAATCCACGGATGTTTAGGCATCACCCACCACTTTTCTTTTCGCCAGATTAAAAACGGGATCAGCCAGATCACATTAAATATAAACCTGCCCCAGGTAATTTGTAACACAGGGTATTGAGCCGCTAACATTTTGGCGAAGATATCCAATAACGGAATGACCATCATGCCCATAATCATTAGCAAAATGCCGAGCATTGGGCGGTCGTGGTTTGGTTGATTCATAACTATCCAACGAGGTTATCCAGCGGAGCTAACTAGCAAGGCCATCCAACGAGACTATCCAGAAAATAACAGCGAAGGCAGTTTATCTTTAAAACTGGCAATAATATAGGGCCATTCAGCACTCAAGCTAGCCCGGCCAGTAAATGCTGCCAAAATGCAAAAGGCGCCATATAAGCTATACTCATGCCGATGATCTAAAGCTTTAATATCGGATAAGGGCGGTGCAGAAATATCGACGATGCAAGGGCTAGTGTATTAACACGGGCTTAGCCTTTAGCAGACTATTTACCCAAACACTGTTGATAAGCCCGAATCGCATTACTTAAACCCATTTCAATGGCATCGACTGTCATGGCATGACCGATAGACACCTCAAGCAATTGTGGCAAAGTGGAAAAATGAGTCAGATTACGCAGGTTCAAATCGTGCCCTGCATTCAAACCAATATTAAGCTCTGCTGCCCTTTGGGCAGCATGATAAAATTGCTGGAATACTGCATCCAAATTTTCATTCAAGTCATAGGCTTTCGCATATGGTCCGGTATAAAGCTCGATACGATCAGTACCTATTTGGCTCGCTAATTCGATTTGCGCCAGATCAGGGTCCATAAACAAACTAACGCGAGTTCCTATAGCATGTAGCGCATCAATAATTGGTTTCAATCGATCGCCGTCAACTGTCAGGTCGAAGCCGTGGTCTGATGTTAATTGGGAATTATTGTCTGGCACTAGCGTACATTGGGCCGGTTTGATTTCTTTTACCAATTCAATAAACCCTGGGTAATCCGTCACACCTGCTCGATCGCTCTTCATCGGTGCGGCGAAGGGGTTACCCTCGATATTGAGTTCAACATCAAGCATTGCAGCCAAATCAAAACAATCGCTAACACGAATATGACGTTGGTCAGGCCTAGGATGAACGGTAATACCATCGCCCCCCGATTTGATACAAACTTCGGCGTGATGCGTCACGCTAGGATACTTGGTATCACGAGAATTACGTATCAGGGCAATTTTATTTAGATTAATGCTAAGGGCTGTTTGAGTCACACGTTTGCTCGCGCTTGATCTGATGATTAAAGCTGGTTAACTGACGTTAGTTAGCCTGCCTGGGATAATGAACCTTATGTTACTTCGGTTTTGAGTTAGCATCCATTAGTTACACGTAATCGAATGTTAGATATTTACAATATCTAAAGCTGGTTCATGATTGACGAACAGATATTCTATACTTCCGATACAGATGATTCCACCGACTTAAACTTCGCACAGATGATACCTGGTGTGCTGGTCATTCATTCAATTGACCTTGTCGACGTTTAAGAGTGATCGGGGCTATTAATCAGCCTCTATTGTAAAGCAGCGAGACGTAAATTTTCCAGCGTTCGGCTACCGGTAGGGGACATGGCCCATCACAGTTGTTCCTGAAGTATCGAAATTTTATCGATATCTGCTTCTGTGGAATCCAAGGCTGTCATAGTCGCTCCCAGACGGATGCAATGTCAAGACCATGGCGCACGCCACCAGAGCCAATAAGCCCTAATGCTGGACAGTTGTTATGAACTGCTGGTAACAGTTCTGCCGTATCCATACCCCAGTCAATAAACGGAGCTGCAATTTCTCGTTCACGATTTTCTTTAACACTAGGCTCCAATTGCGATCTCCATTAGGCTGTATCAGCTCTTGCAATTAATTGATGTGAATGATCAATGCAATTAGCCTGTACCTACCTCTACAGCCCGCAACGCTAGGTTTAGGCCGTGCTGTTGTAACTGTGAGGGCCCAAGTTACTCAGTAAAATAGCCGAGGGTGCCCAGCACCAAATATCGTGTGGCAAACCCTGTTTTAGAGCGCCCCCTGCGAACCCATAGCTATTGGAATTTGACAAGTCTGAGCTGCATCAACAAGGTGCTGATTAATTAATTCTCCGTTCTCACAACCTCCCGTCATGGCACCAATTAAAAATGGAGCTGAAACAGTCTGATCTAAAAAGTTGCTGCGGAGCTCAATATCCTTTAAGGCCATCTGAGGTAAAGGAGTGGGTTAAAACACAGGCGGTCAAATTCAGAACCTTGACGTGCCTGCTGAAAATAACAATGTCAGTACCACTCTAGAACCGTTTAATATCTTCTATTCTATTGAGTTTTTACAGCTTCATGATCGTTTTCATTTCTCGATCATGAGCGACTTCGTTGATTATCTCAGGCTCATCTTAAATTGGAGAAGACTAAAATTTTCAAATTAAATAGCAAAGCTGTTATTTTCTAACGGTTTTGAGAAAATAAAAGGCATTTAGAAAGCAGGGCGGTTGGTAATGGCAATCCAACAACGAAAATTGTAGGGAAATAATAAAGGCCAAGCACCCTTCAATTGTTGCGCTAGCTCTCCGCAAAGCTCAGCGTTAGGTGATAAATTTTGTATGGAAGTAAATAACGAACTAGGAAGTTTTCAGGTCTTTCCAAATAACTTACTACTTTCATAGATCTCCACAAAAATATTTTCGCTAAGTTCAGTTCTCTGCAAGGGAGTAGCGGATTTTGGGGCTAAATTTAAGGTTGCTAATAAATTGGGTGTCTCAGTTATTAGAATTGAGAAGATGATTTTATTTTGCAAATAACTCAGCTTCAATGTTTTTGAATGCCTTAAATTCTAGTGAATTCCCCGATGGATCGGAGAAAAACATGGTGCCTTGCTCTCCAGGTTCTCCCTCAAATCGGATATAGGGTTCGATAATAAATGCATCGATAAATCCTTTAACCCGCTCGGCTAATGAATTCCAGTCTTCAAAGGTTAAAACCACACCAAAGTGAGGTACGGGTACTCCATGCCCATCAACTGCGTTGTTGATTGCATTAACCTTTCCATCTTTTCCTAGAGTTTTATTACAATGCGTCACCATCTGATGGCCGAACATATTCCAATCAATCCAATCTTCAGAACTACGACCTTCTGGGAAGCCCATCTTAGTGCCGTAGAAGTCTCTTGCTTCTCCAATATCTCGTACTTGAATCGCTAAATGGAATGGAGTTAAAGTCATATTAGTTCCTTATTTCGAAAAGTATGAGAAGTATAATAGGCCTATCGTCTACATCAATTCTCAGAATTCGATCCAAAAAATATCTTTTTTCTGAATATTTGAAGCTATTTTCATAGACACCTCTTACAAATATATTTATCTATTCCATTTTTATTCAAGACTGTCAAGGGTTTCGGGCAAAATTTAAGACTGAATCTGCCGTTGATAGGAAATGGGTGTTTGAGTTATTGGCTATCAGAAAAAATGTTAATCCTACCCCATGAAATTTTTTAAAAATCCATTACACTGTAGTCATCAATCACATGGTGAGTAATCATGCTCAGAGAAAAATTCAGCAATTTACTAAAACATTGGGAATTCGACTATGTTCATCAAAGCCATTTAGTGAAGGAGCCACTTGCTCTGGAAGCAGAAGATGTCGTTAGGCTGAAAGCATTGGCAGAAGCTTTTGGTATTTCTCAAGATGAAGTCGCTGCAGGGCTGATGAACCAAGCTTTAAACACGCTCGAAGAACAAATGCCCTATGTTCCGGGAAGCAATGTGATCCGAGTCGAAGAAGGGGAAGAAATTTTCGAAGACATTGGCCCAATGCCCCGCTATCGTGCGGCGATAAAACGGCTAACTGCAGGCGAATAAAGTTAACTATGTTGCTGTTAGAACAATAAAGGACAGGCACTCTTAAAAAACACCTAACCTACAGACGGTAAAACCGTCGGTTTCAGAAAATAAATATCAATTTTCTATTAACAACGGAATCTAACCTAAAAAGCGGTTTTCCGGTTATAGCTGGCCGTGAACGCTTGTTCTGGTCTAATGACACCGGACACAGATCAAAGAACTTGGTAATTCGCCGAATGGCACGGGCATATGAGTCGATGCAATGCGTTAACATGTTATTGATATAAGGATTGGTACTTTTTACGTTGAATCGTGCTCATCAGGTAGTTCCTCTAGTAGTCGCACTAGGGCGTAAGTGCGTAGGGGAAGTGTCGTTGATATTACTGAGCTGTCATTTCTGCCGCACAGCGGCTTCGTCCATTGATTTACCTTAAGGTCCTGAATATGATTTTTATTGGTGAGGCATCTAAGCTAAGCGGAGCTACGGTAAAGGCTATTCGGCATTACGAAAATATTGGATTATTACCCAATTTGGGAAGATCTGGGTCATATCGAACGTTTTCGAAAGATGATATTGACATCATAAGGCTTATTAAAGAGGCTCAAAAAGTAGGCTTCAAACTATCTGAATTTAAAGAGATTTTTGAATCAAATGCGAGCTCGTCATGGGCGAAAATACAAAATGTGATATGTCTAAAAGAATCACAGATCAAGAAAGAGATTGCCATTCTCAAAGAAAAACAGTTACGTCTTAAACAATATTCTACTTTAATTTTAGACTGTCTTGCAGAAGATCCAAATTGCTCCAAATCGCTCATCGAACAAGTTACTTGACTCTCTCCTTACAGCATAGTTCAGGCTATTAGTGGTTGTTGTTAAATCAGCACCTGAATATCAAATTGCAAATATCAATAGGAGCAAATTATGAAACTTGAAGATGACAATATTTCTAAGGAATATTCGAATGCAATTGATAGTGAAGCAAATACTGTTATCTCAAAAACAGGAAATGCCAAGTTTGCCGACTATAGCCATGAAGAGCTGTCTCATTTACCTGAAGACATTACGGAGCATTCATTTGGTTGCGGTAATCCGGTTGCATTTAGCGATGTAACGCTGGGGCAAACAGTACTTGATTTGGGGTGCGGGGCTGGTCTTGATCTACTTCTTGCCTCAGATAAAGTGGGTAATACCGGACGCGTGATTGGTGTGGACTTTAATGAAAATATGCTTGAGTTAGCAAGAAAGAGAGTTCATGGTTCTCACAATATAGAGCTTAGGAACGGAAGAATTGAGACCTTGCCAATCGAATCAAATTCAATCGATTGGGTTATATCGAACTGCGTAATAAATCTATCAAATGACAAACAAAGTGCATTCAACGAAATAGCTCGCGTTTTAAAGCACAACGGCCAAATGATGGTTTCTGATATTGTGGCTGAAAACCTGCCATGGTGGGTGCGCCGTAGCGGAGTATTGAAAGCTGCATGTGGTGGTGGAGTTATATCGGAGAAACAATATTTAGATGGTTTGAGTAATGCCGGATTAGAGCATAGTAAAGTTATAGCACGACAATATTACGACCCTGGTCAGTTAGCGTTTATCGTTTCAGATGCAGCGCCAGCTTTCATGCGTAAAGTTCGGTGTTGCGGGAAACAAGTACTTCACTCTATTTTGACAAAGCTTGCTGAACCTATATCAAAAAATCTCTGGAGTGCAAAGATCAGCGCTCGTGTAGCGAAGATATAACAAATCGTTGCACCAAACAAGCTGGTGAACTCGGCGTTATAAGGCACCGGCATAGTGGAAGATAGGAAGCGAAAAGTACTATATAATGACCTATCGAAACGAGAAGATATGAACAAAAAGGACAGGTAGTCTTAAACATGACCTAACCTACAACCGAAAAAAACCGTTAGTTTCAAAAAATAAATTACACTTGCGATTAGAAATGGAGTCTAACCTAAAAAGACGTTTGCCAAGTATAGCTGCCCGCAAACGCTCGAAGTATTCTCATTATTGGTTGGTTATTGCGAGTCAGGCCATCTTTTTCAGGGTTCGTCGCTTTTTAGCGTATTGTGAGGTGTAAAGCTTTTCAAGCTGCTGGTGTGATTTGACGCTATAGGTGTGTTGCATAGACCGGCACGAATAGGATTCAGATCGACGTAAGCCATACATGTGAGCAGGGCTTCTTCACTCAAAAGCGCCTGCCCTGCCTGTTGGGTGATCTATGCTGGCTTTCTCAAAAATGACAGGTGTATCCATCTTCTTTATTCGCTTCACGAGCCATGGGTGCATTTAAACTTTCAGAAACCAGCCCAAATTCCCCAAATGGTTACGGTATTGCACAATAAGCCTATTGAGTAATTCATGATCAGTCTGATTGTCCAATGTGTTCGCGCGCCATAGTTGGACGGCAACGGGCCTGTTATAAATGATAAATGCGTCCAACGGTCGAGAACCCCATTATCCGTCCAGCTCTCGGCCTCTTGTGGCATCAACTTTTTACGACGAGATGTAAATGGTTGGACATCACCGCATAGCTACAAATTTCAATGGCAAAGAATGACGATAAAATACGAATACGGTTCTCAATCCACCGTCGGCGGTGGTTATTGACAGGGATGGAACGGTCTGGCGTCCCGGTGTATGCCTGTTTTGCATCGTTACAGGGACGTAACTAATTAGAACAACGCAGGAGATGTATGGACTCCTCTCCCAACGGGGAATACGGTATATAGCGAAAAGCTGTCACTAATCAACCATTACCTGGAGTCCATACAATGAAAGAATGTAACGTAATTGCCATCGATCTAGCAAAAGAAATATTTCAAGTTTGTATCATGAACTGCTTTGGCAAGATCATTTTTAACCAGGCTTTCACTCGAAATAAATTGAAAGCCTGGTTACCTCAGCAAGCGCCATCCATGGTTGTCATGGAAAGTTGTGGAGGATCCAGTTACTGGGAGAGACTTGCATCGTCATTGGGTCATCAAACTCAATTGATACCACCTCGGCAGGTAAAGCCATTTCGTACGGGTCAAAAAACAGATTCTAATGATGCGATTGCTATCGCCGTTGCCAGCAAAGCACCCAATATTAAACCCGCCAGGTGTTTGACCGTGGAACAGCAAGGCCTTCAGTCTGTTGAGAGAATGCGGGATATGTTGGACAAACAAAAACTTCAGATTTCCAATCATCTACGCGGCCTATTGATGGAGTTTGGTATCACCATCAATAAGAGCGTGCGTAGTTTTAAAGAACGGTTACCTGAAATATTGGATGATTCCAACAATGAATTATCAGTGCCCATGCGCCAGAGTCTCAATCAAATGTGGCTGTTGTATTGTCGATTAGTAGAAGACTTTGAAGCGATTGATCTGCAATTACGACAACTCACTACCCAGGATGATGAATGTCAGCGATTAATGAAGTTGGAGGGTGTAGGGCCCATATCGGCGATTCGATTAAAACTTCAGCTAGCACATAGAGAACATTTTAAAAACGGCAGACAAGCTTCGGCCTGTATCGGGGTGACGCCGAAACAACACAGTAGTGGTGGCAAAGTCAGAATGGGTTCAGTCGGCAAAGTATCCTGTGATCGACCGCTGAGAAGTTGTCTGTTTCTCGGTGCAAGATCGGTAGTATCGAAATTAAAGAACCGATCTGCAAAGACAGCGAAAGAATGCTGGCTGAAAGCTTTAATCGAACGACGAGGCGTGAATTGTGCTTCGATGGCGTTAGCGAATAAAACCGTTCGAACCGCCTATGCCATGTTAAAAAGCGGAGAGGACTATAAACCCATGCTAATGTCCGCCTGAAATAACCGGCCCAAATAAACCCGATTAAAGTTTAAAAGAGTTGCTACAACGAGAGTGCGTAAAAAGGTTAGACCAACCTTCAAGAGCCTGTCAACTGCTCAGTACATATTTAATAATGTCGTGCAGGAGCTTAGGCATGAAGGTGCGAATACATCAAAGTGGCCGGGGTAGCACCCCATTGAGAGCCCGAATATAAGCACGCATCTACACTTTTTTTACAAATACTTGTTGTACTACACGAGGAGTCCATATAAGCAGTTGTCGAGGATGCGGTGAGCTTTTCGGCCTACATATTACGCACATAAAAAAGGCACTGCAGATGCAGCGCCCTTTTTCACTATCAGTTTCTAACTATTAAGCTAAATCAAAACGATCAAGATTCATTACTTTAGTCCAGGCGGCTACAAAGTCATTGACAAACTGATCGTTTGCATCGTCAGCTGCATACACTTCCGTAAGCGACCGTAGGATTGAGTTTGAGCCGAAAACTAGGTCGGCACGGGTGCCGGTCCATTTCACTTTGCCTGATGCACGATCACGACCTTCAAAAACTTCCTGTGATTTATCGGTCGCTTTCCACTCAATACCGATATCAAGAACATTTTTAAAGAAGTCATTACTCAGCTTGCCTGGCTTGTCAGTGAATACACCATGCTTAGAGCCATCGGTGTTCACATTCAAGCTTCGAAGGCCGCCGACTAAAACGGTCATCTCCGGTGCGGTCAACGTCAGTAACTGTGCTTTGTCCACTAACAGTGATTCAGTTGAACGTGTATCTTTGGTGTTTTTAACATTACGGAAGCCATCAAATGTAGGCTCTAGTACGTCAAATGATTCTGCATCAGTTTGCGCTTGCGACGCATCACCTCTACCTGATGTAAATGGCATTTTGACGCCACTGGCTTGTTCAATCGCGGCACTACCACCCAGCACGATAAGATCGGCTAACGACACGTTGCCGCTGAAGCCACTTTGAATGCCTTCGAGTGCTGTTAATACCTTGGCCAATTGATCAGGATTGTTTGCTTCCCAGTCTTTCTGAGGTGCTAAACGAATACGAGCACCATTTGCACCACCACGTTTGTCTGAACCGCGGAAGGTAGAAGCCGATGCCCAGGCTGTTGAGATTAGCGCTTGCGCAGATAAACCTGAGCTTAAAATCATGCCTTTAAGGGTTGTAATATCTGGATCACTCAGCGTGGTGCCTGCGGGCACTGGGTCTTGCCAGATGAGTTCTTCAGAGGCGACTTCTTCACCCAGATAGCGAGCAATAGGCCCCATATCACGGTGTGTTAGTTTGTACCATGCTCTTGCATAGGCATCGGCGAACTCGTCAGGATTTTGATGGAAATGCTTTGAGATCTTCGCATATTCCGGATCGAGTTTAAGCGCCATGTCTGCTGTGGTCATCATCAACGGTTCGGTACGCGATGCATCATGGGCCGCTTTTGGTTGGTCAGCATTAGACGCTGCTGTCGGTGTCCACTGTACGTGACCTGCTGCACTGGTTGTTTGCTCCCAGTCGTAGCCGAGTAGTACGTCAAAATAGCCCATGTCCCACTGAGTTGGATTGACCGTCCAGGCACCTTCAAAGCCAGCAGTGGTTGTATCGCCACCTTTACCTGTGCCGTGTGAGTTGATCCACCCTAGACCCATTTGGTCGATAGGAGCGCCTTCAGGTTCAACACCTACTTTGTCCTCTGGTCCTGCGCCGTGGCCTTTACCGAAGGTGTGCCCACCGGCTACTAACGCTACCGTTTCGTAGTCATTCATTGCCATGCGAGCAAACGTATCACGTATATCAAAGGCTGACTTGAGTGGATCAGGCACGCCGTTTGGCCCTTCTGGATTTACATAAATTAAACCCATTTGTACCGCACCTAACGGCGACGCTAATTCTCGCTCGCCGCTGTAACGTTTATCGTCAAGCCATTCAGTTTCAGGACCCCAATAAATATCCTCTTCGGGTTCCCAAACATCGGCACGCCCGCCACCGAAACCAAAGGTTTTGAATCCCATCGATTCCATCGCGACATTACCAGCCAAAATCATCAGGTCAGCCCAGGAAATTTTTCGGCCATATTTTTGCTTAACAGGCCACAGTAATCTTCGAGCTTTATCCAGGTTGCCATTGTCTGGCCAACTATTAAGGGGCGCAAAACGCTGCGAGCCCGTTGAAGCGCCACCGCGGCCATCATAGGTTCGATAAGTACCCGAACTATGCCAGGCCATTCGAACAAAAAAACCACCGTAGTGGCCATAATCTGCTGGCCACCAATCTTGAGAGCTTGTCATTAAGACAGTCAGGTCTTTTTTAAGGGCTTTCAGGTCAAGTTTTTTGAACTGTGCAGAATAATCAAATGCATCACCCATTGGGTTAACCAATGATGAATTTTGATTAAGAATTTTAAGGTTCAGTTGCTCAGGCCACCAATGCTGATTGGCTGAGCTACCCGTCGCTTGACTGGCATTATGCATAACGGGGCACTTGCCCATATTTAGTGGTTCACTCATAACACATTTCTCCCGTATATATTCAATTAACAATTAAAAAGGAACTTACATCTGAGTAAATAGGTTAACACCCGTTATTCTCACCTTCAAATTAAATAAATAAATTTAAATAATAGTTTTAAACTATCTTATATACCTATTAACTATAATGTATTTTAAAGAAATACAAGCCCAATTCGCGAACCTTTGGCGGCAATGACAACAATGTCACTTTGTCTTTGCTCATCGATTTCTTCTGTTTAAATTTCGAAAAATTATGTGGCAAATACTAGTGCTGGATCGTCAAGAAAATATGTGTGAATTTGTCTTTGGCAATGACTGTAAACTAGTGTATATAGCCAGACTAAAATGATGACATTCTCAGTTAACCTGTTCGATACTTGTAACCATTCCCATAATAGACCCTTTGCCCTAATCTCGAGACAGTTCCATGTTGCAAGCGATCACCCTGATGTTCAGTTTATTTCTCAGTATCGGCATTCTGGCATTTAGTAATGGTGCTGCTGGCACCTTGTTGGCACTCAAGATTACGGAGGCGGGTTTCTCCTCGCTATCGGTTGGTTTTATTTCTTCGGGTTATTTTTTTGGCATGATTGTCGGGCCGTTTTACGTACAGCGGCTGGTGACTCACATTGGCTATATTCGAGCCTTTTCGGCTTTTGGCTCGACTTTGTCTGCGGCGCTGTTGTTACATCCATTCTTCATCGACCCATGGTTTTGGACTTTTTTGCGTATTATTGAAGGCGTGTGCATGGGCGGTATGTATATTTGTGCTGAAAGCTGGATAAACGAAAAATCGACCAATGAAATTAGGGGGCGAGTCTTTTCCATATACGCTTTGCTGGTGATGGCGATGGTGTCACTGGGACAGTTGATATTGAATGTACCCGATACCACGGGCGTATCGATATTTGTACTGCTGTCTGTTTTGGCCTCGATTGCTATCGTACCGATTGCCATCACCAAGGTTGATCCGCCACCGCCGCCTTCCTTGTCATCACTCAATCTTGTTGAGTTATATCATATATCGCCACTGGCCATGATCGCTGCTATCTCGACTGGTGCACTGCAAGGCGCCGCTTATGGACTTGGGCCAGTTTACGCCAGTGCCATAGGGCTTGATGTAGAAGCAGTGACCTGGTTTATGTTTATGCTCCTCGGTGGCGCCGTCATCGGTATGTGGCCGTTGGGTAAATTATCGGACACTATCGATCGACGTATCACTCTATTGATTGCTCTCACCATTGTTATTGTCGCGAGTATCGGGCTAGCTGTATTGCAACCGAGTGGTTGGTTACTGAGTGTATTCGCATTAATTTTTGGTGCATCGGCATGGCCGCTGTATTCTATTTCGTCAGCTCACTTAAACGACCATGCAACCACCGAGCAAAGAGTGAGCGCCAATGCAGGCCTGTTAGTGATGTATGGTATCGGTGCGGCTGCTGGCCCCTTGCTGGCTGCTGGCACGAACGCCATACTGGATAGTCCTTCGGGGCTATTTGTATTTACCGCAGTCATCGCAATTCTTACCGCGGCTACAACGCTTTGGCGAATGACCGCTCGTGACAGCATTGCGGTCGAAGACCAGGGTACTCATATCATCATTCCACGCACCTCTCCTATGGTTATAGAAATAGTGGCTGAGATGGAAGAAGAAGAGGAAGAATAAATATGCCCCGTTATATGAGGTGGAACTAATCCACGTGGCCGTGTCTCGTGGTAACTTGTTTTTCGGGTGTTGCAGCGAAAGCAGTCTATCTCATTCGCTCTAGCATTTTGTAATACCACATACCCAGGGCTAGCATTTGCTGCACCGCCCAGTCATTGGCAGGTATTCGAATTTGTTTAAAATCGGAAAAAATATCAAATGAAACCGTCGCACCATCGATTGCATTTGCCATAATTTCGCCGACGAAATGAGTAGTCGCTATACCATGACCAGAATAGCCCTGCGCGTAATAAACGTTTTGCGAAAGCTTACCTAACTGAGGAATTCGGTTAATAACAATCCCGGCTTTACCAGTCCATTCAAATTCGATATCAACTCCCTTTAAGCGTGGAAAAGTTTTTTCAATGGCTGGCCGAAGCTCCTCTGCCACTCGTTTTGAATCACGGCCCGAGTAATTTGTACCACCACCAAACATCAACCTTTTATCTGCAGTGAGTCGATAGTAATCAAGCACGAATCGGCAGTCATAAACAGCCAAGTCTTGTGGGTTAATTTTATTAGCAATCTCGTCACCCAGAGGCACCGTCACAAGATTACCGAGTGATGCCGGGAACAACATCCCCTTGAGTGGTTTACCACCGAGACGATGATAAGCATTACCTGCAAGCAACACCGTGTTAGCGACAACACTGCCGTGCTTTGTCACTACTTTCGTCTGAGCACCGTCGATTATATCAAGCACTTTGGAGTGTTCATAAATTTGAGCACCAAGGCTTTCCGCCGCTATCGCCTCACCGATGCATAAATTCAGAGAATGCACATGCATGTTACGTTGATTGAGTAAGCCACCGTGATATATTTCTGTTTCCAGAATATCGGGGATTTCATTAGCTGACATCAGCCGAACTTCATCACCCATGCCTCTAGCCACTGCCTCATCATAACTTGCTTGCAATTCCTTCATATGAGCGGATTTATAAGCCGCATGCAAATGGCCGAATTTTAAATCACACTGAATGCCATATTTTTCGACACGCTTTTTAATAATATCGTGCCCACGCCAGCGTAAGCCCCAGACAAAATCCTCGGCTTGCGTTCCAATTTTACGCTTGAGTTGACGAATCATGGCCTGGTCACCAGAAAGGCTACCAGTTATTTGTCCACCATTACGACCCGTTGCACCCCAGCCTATTTTATTGGCTTCGAGTATTGCAACTTTATAACCTCTTTCGGAAAGCTCTATCGCTGATGCAACACCAGTAAATCCACCACCTACAATAACCACATCGACCTGAATATCTTCACTGAGTGGCTGATAACTGGTTTCGTTGTTTATGGTTGCGGTGTAGTAAGAACGACAGCGAGGTTCAGACTGGCGTTCTAGGTGAGAATAATTTTCCATAGGAATACAACTTAAAATAAAAAATGCCAGAGGATTAAATTAATCAAAACCTCCACTAGTGATCAATAGATACAACACTATCAAAGGAACAATGAAGCGACAAGACATTCAAGAAAACGCTATGGTTGACAACGATTCTAATTTGAACAAATATCAATCAAAGAATGAATAATAATTCAGGGGAGTGTTTAGAAAAATGATTTTTTAGACATGCCTTCAAATGTTTGAGACTAGTTATGCTGTCAATCTATAGCGAAAAACACCAATTACGAAACCCAAAAACCGAGCTTAATGGGGGGAAACTGGTCACCCCATTTGAATGCCCAGTGCGAGCGGAGTACATCCTGCAACGCTTGAAGTCAGAAAAAACTGGCAACATTATCCAACCAAAAGAATTTGGGATGGATCCTATAACCCGAATCCACGATACCGCCTTTCTGACATTTTTGGAGCAATGCTGGGATGACTGGGTTGCTACAGGCTATGAAGGTGAAGCCATTCCTATCATTTGGCCTTCGAGAGCAATGCCTCTAAAACGCATTCCCAATCATGTCGATGGTAAAATGGGCTATTACGCATTAGCGGGTGACACCGCGATATCCAACGGCACCTGGGAAGCCGCGCGAGCGAGTGCCAATGTCGCACTGACGGCACAGGACGCCATTAAAAATGGAGCGAAAGAAGCTTTTGCTCTGTGTCGCCCGCCAGGCCATCACGCGTCTAGTGACATGTATGGCGGTTATTGTTTTATTAATAATGCCGCCATAGCGGCACAGGCATTTATCGACCAAGGCGCGAGTCGAGTGGCCATACTTGATGTCGACTTCCACCATGGCAATGGTACGCAAGAAATTTTCTACAATCGTTCTGATGTCATGTTTCTGTCCTTACACGGTGACCCGAAAGATGCCTTTCCACACTTCCTCGGATATGACGATGAAAAAGGAGCTGGCGACGGCGAAGGTTTCAATTATAATTATCCGATGGGATCAGGCACTAACTACAAAACATGGGGAAATGCATTAGAGCAAGCCTGTAAAAAAATCGCGAACTACTCACCTGACGCATTGATCATCTCACTTGGCGTCGACACATATGAACATGATCCGATTTCTTTTTTCAAATTGCAATGCGACGATTTTAAGCGTTATGGCGCAACTATAGGCGCGCTCAAACTGCCTACGCTGTTCATCATGGAAGGGGGTTATGCCGTCAAAGAAATTGGGATTAATGCTGTCAATGTATTGCAAGGCTATGAAGGCCTATAGAATAGAACATCTTTAAAAAAGCACTTTTTCCAAGATTGCAAAGTCCATATATTCGAAGCGAGCGCTGGGTTTTATATGAGGGTGTATATTGATGCCAGAACCCCCACCGTTTTCTTAATCTTAACAAAATAGATTGTGAAATAGTTACGACCGCTACACCGCCAAATTTTTAGTCGGGAATAACATCAATCTCCATTAACCATTCAGCCTGACCTAGACCAGCGACCACAATGCCTGTAGAAATCGGAAAAACACCCTTTAGCC
>JBLHWR010000024.1:0-22376 GCA_047629275.1 Gammaproteobacteria bacterium | reverse complement strand
ATGCCCCTGGCTGTTACGGCCTATACAACGCTAGCCTATTTATTACTTCAGTGAATAGCAAAATCCAATCACTTCGCGACGGTTATCAAAAAGTAGCCGCCTTCAATGGGCGAGACTCTAATAGTGGGATGAATGTTTTTCGTCATGCATTGGCTCCACTGGCTCAAGAAAAAGGCAAGGGGAAAGCTTTTTTCTCTGGCTTGATCGAATCTGGTTCACACAGGCAAAGTTTGATTGAGGTAGGTGAAGGTCGAGCTGATGTTGCCGCTATCGATAGCGTTAGCTTCGCATTAATTGCTGATGCTTGGCCGGCACTTGCTGCTCAGGTAAGGGCTATTGGCTATAGCGAGAAGACCTGCGGATTACCATTTGTTATGCCTGACTCAAGATTAAAAAGGACCGACCCAAGGCAGCTAACGATTCAGCTCAATGAGGCATTAAACCTGCTGCCTGATCAACACAGGCAATGCCTACGTCTTGTCGAGTTTGTTGATGTTGAATTAAGTCAGTATCAATCCATTTTAGATTTGGAACAGCAAGCGATCGAAATGTCTTATGCCAATTTAATTTGAACTTGTTTTTTCATACAGGCTTTATCTTAACTGGCCTGAATTAAGTTCCCGAACTATGAGGCTTTAATTTGCCTAAAATCCACTTTGATGCGTCGCATTTAAAACTGTTATATGACAAAAACACGAATAATATGCGCTCCTTTTAAATCATCGGCATAGCCGGTTTCAACTGAGTTTTTTCATGTGGAAGGATCTGTCAGCATCGTGGGCAATTTTGCTCGGTATTGGATGCATAATGATTGCAAATGGGCTTCAAGGAACCCTTCTTGGAGTGCGGGCAGGCGTAGAGGGGTTCTCTACTTTTACCACTGGCATCATGATGTCAGGTTACTTCGTTGGTATTTTTATTGGCTCATTCTTAGCCCCTTATTTAGTCAGGCGAGTTGGGCACATTCGAGTTTTTTCTGCACTCGCTTCGCTTGCTTCCATTTCAATTTTATTGCACGGCGTTTACATTTCACCACTGGGCTGGACCTTGATGAGAATCCTCACTGGTATCTGTTTTGCGGGTATTTTTGTCGTTACTGAAAGTTGGCTGAATGATCGTGCTAGTAATGAAACACGCGGTAAAGTACTTTCAGTTTATATGGTATTGACGACACTCGGGATGGGTTCGGGTCAGTTTTTACTGAACTTGGCTGAACCCAGTTCAATTGATTTATTTATTCTGACATCAGTTATTATTTCATTTGGCCTAATCCCTATGTTGCTTACAGCAAAACCGGCGCCTGCCTTCGGTGGGTCTGGAACCATGTCTGTTGCTGAACTGTATAGGGCATCTCCCCTTGCGGTCATTGGTAATTGTTTAACGGGTATGGCACATGGCACAATATTCGGTGTGGGTGCTATTTACGCCAGTCATGTGTTGTTGGATGTAAAGTCGATTTCTATTTTTATGGCGTGTTTTCTGGTCGGTGGGTTAATCACGCAATGGCCTATTGGTTATATTTCTGATCGAGTCAGTCGCCGCTTGGTAATGGCTGTTATTTCGATTGTTGCTATTGTCGGCTGTATGGCAGCAATTGCATTACCAAAGGGGAGTTCTGTTTTTTTTGTAAGCGTTGCTCTAGTCGGTGGTGCGGCCATGCCGATGTATTCAATCTGTATTGCTTACGCGAACGATCGACTTGAACCACACCAAATCGTTGCGGCAAGTGGCAGTTTGGTAATGGTGTCGGGCATTGGTTTGAGTACTGGACCCATTATTATTTCTTTCTTTATGGACCTCTACGATGTGACGCTTTTCTTTTGGGGAATTGCTGCAATATTCAGCTTAATCTTACTTTTTACATTAATTCGAATCCAGTATCGTGCGGGGCTAGATGTCAAAGACCAGTCACAACTCATTGCTTCTGGCTCAATTGGTACACCCATTGCAGAGTATAATGCACCCGATGCGGTGGATTACGCTGAGGCAGCTGCCAATGATGAACTAGAACAACTTGATGAAGCTGAAGAATCAAAAGCTAGTATAAGCAAGGAGCTATAAGAAACTTAACGCTAAGACGAGAGCAAGCAAGAGTCTTGCCCTAACAGTGCTAGTCTAAAGCGCTGTCGATCCAGACTCACTCGTTCTTATGCGAACGGCATTTTCTAGATTAGTCACAAATATTTTGCCATCACCAATCTTTCCTGTTCTGGCAGATTCAACAATGGTATCAATTACCAGGTCAACCTGCTCATCATCGACTGCAATATCTAGTTTCATTTTCGGAATATAATCGACGACATATTCGGCCCCTCGATAAAGTTCGGTGTGGCCTTTCTGACGACCAAAGCCTTTCACCTCGTACACTGTTAGGCCGTTTATGCCTATGTCTGACAGAGCTGTCCGAACATCGTCGAGTTTGAATGGCTTTATGATTGCGCTGACTATTTTCACGTCGCCTCCTGATATGCTTTCGTGATTGAGTGGTTTTTGGGCATTTTTATTTAGTAAAGACAGCCATCGATTCTACGTGAGCTGTTTGTGGAAACATGTCCATAATACCTAAGTGCTCAAGCTTGTAACCATGACTACAAATAATTTTGCTATCACGCACCAAGCTAGACGGCTGACAGGATATATAGACTATTTTTTGGGATTTGAAACGATTGATAATTTGAGCTATTTCCATCGCGCCAGATCGAGGTGGATCGATCAGTATTTTGTCGAATTTTGCACGCATCCAGCTGGCATCAGGCTCTGGTTTAGTTAGATCGGTCGCAAAATATTCGGTATTTCTAATATCGTTATCGATCGCACTTTGTTTGGCACGACCGACCATTGGCTCATCACCTTCAATACCGGTAACCTGCGCACAGCGACGGGCCATCGGTAAGGTGAAGTTGCCCAGCCCACAAAATAAGTCGAGCACATGGTCTGTCGATTTTAAGTCAAGATGATGCAGAGCCTGCGCAACCATTTGTTGATTGATCTCGGTATTGACTTGAATAAAATCAACCGGGCTAAAGCCAATCTTGATGTTCTCATCCTTCAGCGGCGCAAACCTTAAAACCTGATGCTCAGGGTACAAATTAACAACGCTATCGGGGCCTGCAGATTGCAGTTGGAGCCAAAAGCCGGTGTTTTTGGCAAACAGCGTTAGGGCTTCATAGTCATGTTCTGTCAAATTCTCTAAATGACGAAATACCAATACAATGTGGTCACTATCGGCAGCGACTTCAATTTGAGGGATAGTTTCTTTTGCATCTAAGCCGTCTATTAGGGCGCACAACTCTTGTAGGTGCTCACCCACTTCAGGTATTAATACCTCACACTGTGCCATATCTGCCAGGAAGGGTGCGCTTCTCTCTCGAAATCCAACTAATAAGCGCTCTTTTTTACGTACAAACTTAACACCAAGGCGCGCTTTTTTTCGATAGCCCCAGGGGTGAGAGCGTAAAGCAGGCATTACGCTCCCAATGGTGATTCCGGCATGTTGCATGGTATCTATCAACGATTGCAGCTTGAATGCCACTTGGTCGTCACTGCTCATGTGTTGCAGACTGCACCCACCACACACTTTGAAGGCGGCACATTTTGGGTCGATACGAGATTCGACAGCCTGAATGACTTCTAGCGTTATTGCTTCGTCATACTTTTTATTCGATTTTCGAACCTGAATTTTAACTTCTTCACCGATCAAAGCACCAAACACAAAAACGGTTTTGCCATTGATATGCGCTATGCCACGTCCTTCATGTGACATGCTCTCAATCACGACATTGGTAGGCTCGGGTAATCGGTTGCGGCTTTTACGATTTGCCATTGTTTAATCCCCTACTGGTCAAGCCAGGCTTTTTCGAATGCAATTAAGTGAGATTGATCAGACGCAATAAGGTGATCACGCACCATTTGACATTCAGTTTCATATTGAACTTGATCGATCATGCCACGATTACGCTGTAAATTAAGGTACACAAGATAAATATTCAGTACCTCTGTTTCACAAGTGTCACGGATGTCTTTGATTCCATTAGCTTGATAGTTGTCCCATATTTGGTGATTGGTATTGATGCCTATGTCACCAGGAAAACCACAGAGCGTAGCAATTTCGTTCAATGGTGGACTCGCGCTAGCTTGAAACACAGAGAGAAGATTCATCAAATCAGTGTGCCGGTCATTATATTGACTGGGATAATTATGATTTTGAAAACTGTTATCGTTCTGCTCTGAATTCCAGTAATGATCTGCATTTACGGGATATAACAATGAGCGATAGTGAATTATTGGCAAATCAAACTCGACTCCGCCCCAGGTCACTAGTTTGGGCGTATAACGGGCTAACCCACTATAAAAACGCTGTAATAAGTCCTCTTCGCTGGATTCTACTGAACCCAATGACCACACTTTAAATTGATCGTCTGTTCGTAGCACCGCAGAAACTGCGACCACTTTTTGCAAGTGATGGCGTAATAATTCGGTGTTAGCCTCCTGTCGTCGTTTGTGAAAAACAGCTTGTGCCACATCGTCATCTGACAATCCATGCAAGTCATATAACTTGCGACAACCGTCAATATCAGGAATAGTTTTTAGTTTAAATGTTAATACGTTCATAGCTGACTTATTATTGGGTTATTATTAATGGGCGTTTGATGGCCCATTCTAATGTATTATTCAAATAAACTGGATGAAACATAACGATCACCACGGTCACAAATAATAGTGACAATATGAGCATTAGTGACTTGATCAGCTTCAAGCTGCTGTAAAACTTGCACAGCAACAGCAACACCACCGCCTGACGACACGCCACAAAAAATGCCTTCTTGCGATGCTAACTGACGCGTGGTTTGTTCTGCCTGACTCTGTGATATGTCCATGATGCGATCAACATTAGTTGCATCATAAATTTTTGGAACATATTCTTTAGGCCATCGCCGAATACCGACAATCACTGCACCATCCTCCGGTTGAACACCAATGATTTGAATTGATGGATCAACCTCTTTGAAGTAACGCGAACAGCCTACAATGGTCCCCGTCGTTCCCATTGAACACACAAAATGGGTAATAGTTTGATTAGTTTGCTGCCAGATTTCTGGTGCGGTTGTCTCGTAATGGGCGAGTGGATTATCAAGATTAGCAAACTGATCAAGTAATTTAGCTTTGCCCTGTGCTTGCATCTCCATCGCCAAATCCCTTGCCCCAACCATGCCCTGCTCTTTGGTGACGAGTATAATTTCTGCCCCATAAGCACTCATTGTAATATGTCGCTCTCGGGTCATGTTGTCGGGCGTAATCAGAATCATATGGTAGCCTTTGGTAGCAGCTACCATCGCTAACGCAATACCGGTATTACCACTGGTTGCCTCGACCAACGTATCACCAGGTGAAATTTCACCACGAAGCTCTGCCCGCTTTATCATGCTGAAGGCAGCCCTATCTTTAATAGATCCAGCTGGGTTATTCCCTTCCAGCTTAACCGATATACGGTTGCCGCTTAGGCCACCCATTCGCTGCAATGAAACAAGTGGTGTATTCCCTATAGTGTCTTCTAAAAACTTCATGATTAAAGTTGCTCTGCCTGAACAATAGGATACTTATACTTCGGGTAATGATGGGGTTATTTTACTTGAATGACGAATCGCTTACTACGCGATTTTGTTAGTAATATTATTTGAATTTTAAGACGAGCGTTAAATCATGAGTGCAAAAAAAATCGTGAATACGACTCAAGTAGCCTCTTTGAACGCACTAGCAGGTTAAAGATTGTAGTTTTTTTTGGAAATGGCTAGTCCATCACTAAAAAGTCTTAATTTAAGCTATTATAAGCTGTCTTATAAAATAATTAATATACATATAGGCTGCGTTGGTCAGAATTTTCTCTAAGGAAAAACCAACACTAGGTCTAAAAACATTGCCCAAAGCGTAATTAACTTCATTATAGCCAAAGGCATTTTTACTTAAGCCAAATTCTAGCAGACAGCTTATCATTAAATTTAAACCCTATTTTACAACCATATTAAATAGCAAGGTGGCTCAGCCTGTCTGCGTCAATCTTCGTAATGAAATAAAGTTATCCAGTCGGATAAATGAGTTAGCACTGTGAAAAAAATAGGCGTTAAATATCAAATATTTCTCATCGCATTAATTCCAGCATTATTAGTTAACATTTTTTTTACATACACTTACTTCACTAATAATGTCGATCAAGCAAACAATTTACTTCAAAGTAAGGGCAGAATTATTGCCCAGCAACTGGCTAGTGCTTCTGAGCTTTACATGCTGTCGGGGCATTACGAGAAAATACAACACTTGCTCAACAAGACGATAAATACGAATGCCATTATTCTTGCATCCGCATACAACGAAAATGGTAAGGCCATTGCGACATCAGCTTCCAAAGAATATGACTCAAAAAATACGAATAACTACTTTTACTATCGCTTACCCATTATTTCAAAAGCCCTTCAAGACCCCAACTTACTCAACTTAGATCAGAGTTATATTGATAGGAACAGGGTCATTGGATGGATTCACCTAAATATTTCTCATCGTCAATTTGATAAAATAAAAATCGGAATATGGCAAACCTCGATTTCACTTTTTATCGCCATTCTATTTGTTTTACTAATGCTGAGTTTCGTCATAGGTGGGAGTATTACGCGACCCATATTTAAATTGCTGGAACATATAAAAAAAGTGGAAACGGGACAACTAGGCGAAGTTATTAATTCATTTGAAAAAAGTGAAATTGGAGAGCTTCAAAAAGGTTTTAATAAAATGACGGAGTCACTACTTGCCAACCGAAATGAATTGAACGAAAAAATACAATTCGCCACAAAACAGTTGAGTAAAGCAATTGGTGATCTAGAGAGTAAGAATAGTGAACTTAAATTAGCAAAGGATGAGGCTCAAAATGCTAACAAAATAAAATCTGTTTTTTTAACCAATATGAGCCATGAAATAAGGACGCCAATTAATGGTATAAAAGGTTTTATTAACTTGATATCGCAATCTGATTTAAATCCTACCCAAAAGCGTTATGCAGATATCATCTTGAAGTCGACTAATGATCTGACTGATATCATTAGCGAGATCTTAGACTTTTCAAAAATGGAATCAGGAAAACTTCAGATAGTCGACGACAACTTTGATCTCTATGAAGCTATTCAGCAAACTCGAGATATTCTTTTTATCAACGTACTGTCAAAAAATATCGATCTTGTTTTGATTATCTATAGCGACACGCCTCAATTTGTTTATGGTGACAAACTCAGGCTAAAGCAGGTACTGCTCAATCTGATAGGCAATGCAATCAAGTTCACTGACGAAGGTGAGGTAGTCATCAGGGTGAATGTGGAACAACAGACAGAATCTGACGTCAATATTTTAATCACCATTGAAGATACTGGTATTGGCATATCTGAAGATGATCAGAAGAATTTATTTGAAGCCTTTAGTCAAATTGAAACGGCGTCTAACCGACGATTTAAAGGGACCGGATTAGGGCTTGTCATCAGTAGAAACCTAGTTAGGTTAATGTCAGGTGAAATATCAATGCAGAGCAAAATAGCCGTTGGCACCAAATTTTCAGTCCAACTCCCATTTTTATTGACAACACCATCAAAGGTCATCGCAGAAATACCTTTTGGTAATAAAATAGCCCTCATCTTATCTAGTAGGAAGACTTGCCTACAAGAAATTACATCACTGTTTGATAGGGCAGAGATTGCTACCGAATCTATGTTTTTATCTGGATCTGATAGTGCAGAATCGATCAATTCAAAAATTCAAAAATACTTAGCCTACATTGATTTTTTGGTGATTGACTTACGTCATTTCAATCTCGATTTAAATCAAATGCTAGAAAATATTTCTATAGATCAGACTCGCATCATTATCATGCATTACGATCAAACCATGGTTAAAACCCAATGGGGTTTAAATTTAAATTTCATTTCTACCACCACTAACAGTGAAAACTTACAAAAGACGCTTAATTCACCACAAAATAACATTTCGACTGCCATTTCGCCGATACCGCTCTTACCCGCCATTTCCAAAAAGGTTTTAATCGTTGATGATAATAAAGTAAATCTCAAATTGGCTAGTGAACTGATCAGTCTATGGGGCCACCAAGTTTATGAAGCGGAGAGTGCGCTTGAGGCAATGGATATTTACAAAAAAGAAAGCTTCGATCTCATTGTCTTAGATATACAAATGCCCGAAATTGATGGGATCGAATTACTTGAAATGATGCGCATTGAAAATGAACAAGACCAAACACCAACCGTGGCGTTGACTGCCAATATTCTTGATAATGAAGAACAGAGGTTATTGAAACAAGGCTTCAATTATTATCTCAGTAAGCCCATTGATGAAGAAAAATTTCGCCGTATTTTGGATAGTTCAAGCCATGTCAATACAGGTATTAAGGAACTAGAAGAACTAAAAGAACTAGAGAAAGTAAATGTCACGGGTCAAGCGATTACTGCCTCAAGTCCTTCATTTGATTTTAAGCAATCGTTAAAGCTGTCTCAAAATAACAAGATCATCTTATCTAAGATTCTTGAGATATTAGTGAGGGATATACCCAATTTACAGCTACAGTTAAAAGCAGCCGCGTTTCAAAATGATAAAGAAAGACTATCTGCCATACTTCATAAACTTCATGGTACGACCTGCTATATAAGCCTGCCTAAATTAAAAAAGCTTGTTATGTCATTACAACAACTGATTACAACGTTCTCGAATAGCAAATTGCAAGATACCGTATTAAAAATTCATGATGAGTTATACGATGTTCAGAACGAAACCCAGCAATTACTAACCGAAATGGAGAAAGAAGAAGAAGGCGTTTAACTATTTATTGATAGACATTGGATCTATTTATTTATCAATTTGGAGCAGTACATTACAAATGATTTTGAATTTGCTGATAAAAGGCTCGCGACTTCAACTTTTTCCCATTTAAATTAAAGTCAATAATACAACGCATCACAACTTTGGCTATGTGCATGACCATTGGGTTTTCATATTTCTTTTCATTCCAGGCAATAATACTTGCGCCATTCATGGTGTTTTTAGCTGATTCGCCGCACATGACAAAACCATCACTCGCCAAAAATTGATAAAATCCAGTGGAAACAATTGGCATTCTAGTTTTGGCCTCAACTTGGGTGTCAGGTAAGTAACCGAGAATATTCATCAACTCCTTCTCAAACTCTCTTAAATCAGATTCCTTTTGATCAATACTTTGTAGTAATAAACCGTACAACTGAAACAATTCTAGGTTTGGTTCGTGAGCTGGAAGAAAAACACTAATCAACTCGTTAATATAGAGTAGAGGCAAGTACTGTTGCTCTACAACTGGCAAGCTAACACCATCAATACCAACCAGTGTTTTCAGCTCATGACGCCCAGTCCAACTAACCGATAAGCGAGTGAAGGGCTGATAGTAAGCTTTATAGCGACTATTTTTACCCCCTTTAGCTAACACACTAACCCGGCCGAAATCACAAGTCAGCAAGTCAAGTATCAGGCTTGTGTTTTGCCAGTCACGTCTATGTAGCAAGTAAGCTGGTTGGTCAAAAACTCTCGTTAGCATCAGTATAACCAAATGCAGCTAATGAGCGTTCGTCATCAGCCCAATCTTCACGGATTTTCACCCATAACTGTAAATAAACTTTAGCATCTATTAAATGTTGAATGTCGGTTCGTGCCTGTATGCCTATCTTCTTTAGTAGGCTACCATTTTTACCGATTACAATCGGTTTTTGTGACCTTCGTTCAACCCATATAGTTGACGATATTCGAGTAATGTCAGGCTCTACTTTATAGTGGTCTATGCTGACAGTGATCGAATAAGGTAACTCTTGCGTTAAAAGCCGAAACAGTTTTTCTCGAATAATTTCAGAAGCGATGAAGCGCATTGATTTGTCAGTTAATTGGTCGTCTGGAAACTGAGGTACGCCTTCAGGCAGATAACTCAGCATGAGTTCCTCAAGCCTGTCTAGATTTTCTTTTTCTAGTGCCGATATTGGGACAATTTCAGTATCGGGCATCAGCATCGATATTTTTTGCATGACTGGCAAACAAGCCTGTTTACTCAGTAAATCAATTTTATTTAAGACGATAATAACGTTTTTATATTGGCTCACACGCTGCAAGATTTTTTCATCATCACCATTGAATTTTTTGATATCTAACAATACGCAAATAAGATCCGCATCAGGCAACATACTGGTAGCCGCCCTGTTCATATAACGATGAATAGCTTTATGGTTGGCATCATGCATACCGGGTGTATCGATAAAGATGCACTGATAATCTTCAGTTGTCTTGATGCCCAGAATTTGGTGGCGAGTTGTCTGGGGACGGGGTGCCGTAATACTCAGATTTTCACCAATTAAAGCATTCATCAACGTCGATTTACCGGTGTTAGGCTTTCCAACTAATGCAACGTAACCTGTCTTGAAAGAGTCTTTCATTTTTATTTATTTAATATTTTTAGGGCTTTAAGGGCTTTGACGGCGGCATCTTGCTCAGCTTTTTTACGACTTGATCCAGTGCCACTGGTTGCAATATTCAGAGAATGAATACGACATGTTAAGGTAAAAGTTTGATCGTGTGATTTGCCAATTGTTTTCATTACAACATACTCGGGGATATTAATTTTTTCACTTTGTAAGTATTCCTGAAGCCGTGTCTTAGGATCTTTTAGACTGCTTTGACTCGGGAGGTCTTGTAAATACGCTCGGTATAGATACAAGATACTAGTCTGAACCTGAATAAAATCGCTGTCTAAATAAATAGCGCCTAGAATCGCTTCCAGTGTATCGGACAATATTGATTCTCGGCGAAACCCACCACTTTTGAGTTCACCACCACCCAAGAATATATAGTCCCCTAGATTAATGTCACGCGCTATCCGAGCGAGTGCGGCCTCATTCACAAGCGATGCCCGAATACGACTTAAATCGCCTTCACTTGCATTCGGCTGTTGATTATAAATGTTATGGGATATGACCAAGCTCAGTACGCTATCGCCTAAAAATTCAAGTCTTTCATTATTGGCACCACGACAAAAACTACGGTGTGTGAGTGCTTGCTTGAGCAATTCTTCTTGTTTAAATCGATAGTCTAATGTCAACTGAAGACGGTTCAAGCTCAACGGTCAATTACTACCGATTCACTAAATGCTGCACCAATAAATAGGTTGCCAAAATATGAATCTCTAGTTTCGTAAGAAATGTCAATGGTTGTCTTGCCATTTTTTCGAGACATGTCCACATCCTCGCGTTTCACTATTTCAACTCTTTGAACATAGAGTCCTTTGCTAAGTGCCCCCCAAATATCACGTTTAGATTCGGGATCAATATCACTATTTTGACGCAATGATTCCAACACAGCCTTCACTTTATAATTTTCATAATACATCGGGAAAACTTTAAGGAGAGAGATAATCAGTAACGCAAAAAGTCCAATCACGATTATCAAACCAAAACCGGACAAGCCTTTTTGTTTTTTTTTAAATCTAAATAAGCTTTTCATTTGGCTACTCCTGTTCATACTGCTAAAAAAAACAAACTTTAAAACAAGATTTCACTTAAGTTATGGAGAAATCCTTGTTCCAATTCGAGAAACATCCAACCCACTACCGTTGGTTCGCCAATCCCAATGCATCCAGATCATAACGGCCTTACCCACTAAGTTTTGCTCTGGCACAAAGCCCCAAACACGGCTATCACTGCTGTGATCTCGATTGTCGCCCATAACAAAGTAATGTCCTGCCGGTACTTCTAATTCACCATCAGCGCTATAGCTGACCTGTAAATTGTTCATTATCGTATACTTAATGTCACTCTGTTGTTCAACTAAAACCTTACAATTAGCATCTACCTTATCACAGCCATTGTCTCCAATCATGTTATTGAGTTCGCCAAGGCCTTGATACTCATGATCAAACTTGGCTTGCAAGGGTACTCCATTAATAGTTAAACGGCGGTTGTAGTAACCTATACGGTCACCGGGCAGACCAATAACTCGTTTAATATAGTCCAACGATTCATCGCGTGGATAACGAAAAACTGCAACATCGCCAAGCTTGGGGCTATCGCCGTCATTCAGTCGAGTGTGTATAACCGGTAAACGTAACCCATAACTAAATTTATTTACCAGAATAAAATCTCCAACTAATAGCGTTGGCATCATTGAACCTGATGGAATGCGAAACGGTTCAAACAGAAAACCACGTAAAATCAAAACAACCAACAAAACGGGAAAAAACGACTTTGAGTATTCAAGCAGAAGCGGCTCAGAAAAGGCTTTACCTTCAGAATCTTTTTGTCTTCTGGGTAAGAAAAACAAACTGTCGATTAGCCATATAAATCCAGTTACTAAGGATGCAAGTAACAGGAAAAATTCAAAATCAGTGTGAAACATAAGTACTTTCTCTCTTTTAATTCCAGATGAATCTACTAACCATCAACTCTTAATACGGCCAAGAATGCTTCTTGTGGAATCTCAACATTGCCCACTTGCTTCATGCGCTTTTTGCCCGCTTTTTGTTTTTCTAATAACTTTCGTTTGCGTGACACATCGCCACCATAACACTTAGCCGTGACATTTTTGCGTAAAGCTTTAACGTTGGTTCGAGCCACAATATTTGAACCAATAGCCGACTGGATAGCAACGTCAAACATTTGCCTCGGAATAAGCTCTTTCATTTTTGCAGCCAGCTCTCGTCCCCTATAATCTGCGTTGCTGCGATGTACGATTAATGACAAAGCATCGACTTTTTCTGTATTGATTAGAACATCCAATTTGACTAGATTAGCTTCATCGAATCGTAATAATTCATAGTCAAATGATGCATAGCCTCGACTGACAGACTTTAATCGGTCAAAGAAATCAAGCACAACTTCACTTAAGGGAATCTCAAAAGTTAACGCCACCTGACTTCCCATATAGCGAATATCTTTCTGCACGCCTCGTTTTTCAATACACAAGGTAATGACAGCACCGATATAGGCCTCAGGTAATAAAATATTCGCCTGAATAATAGGCTCTTTTATATGGTCAATTTGGTTAATGGGTGGCAGGTCGGCAGGGTTGTGTATTTCGATCAAATCACCCGCAGTCGTCACAATTTGATAGTTGACGGTGGGTGCAGTGGTGATTAAATCAAGGTCATATTCCCGCTCTAGGCGTTCCTGCACGATTTCCATGTGTAACATACCCAGAAAGCCACAGCGGAAACCAAAACCAAGCGCTTGCGACGTTTCGGGTTCAAAGTGCAAAGCAGCATCGTTCAGTTTTAATTTTCTGAGAGCTTCGCGGCAATCTTCATAGTCATCTGAACTAATCGGAAACAATCCAGCAAATACTCGTGGTTGAACTTCTTTAAAATCGGCCAGTGCGCTGTCAGCAGGGTTTTGACTGAGTGTTATTGTATCACCCACCTTAGCTGAGTCGATATCTTTTATGCCTGATATAATGAAGCCAACATCACCTGCCTGTAAACTGTCAGTATTTTTTCTTTTAGGAGTGAAAATTCCGACTTTTTCGACGAAAAACTCTCGCCCCGTCGACATCATTTGTATTTTATTTTTGGGTTTGATACAGCCTTCGACTACTCGTACCAGCGTTATCACACCAACATAACTATCAAACCATGAATCGATAATGAGCGCCTGAGTTTTGTTCGTTTCAGATCCTGATGGGGCTGGAATTAACTGGATCAACTGTTCTAGTAACGGTTCGATACCGAAGCCTGTTTTAGCGCTAATTTCGATAGCCTCAGAAGCATCTAGACCAATAACCTCTTCAATTTCTTTTTTTACTCGATCGGGATCAGAGGCAGGCAAATCAACTTTATTGAGGACAGGAATAACTTCAAGGTTGAGGTCAATTGCCGTGTAACAGTTTGCTACAGTTTGGGCTTCGACTCCTTGAGAGGCATCAACAATTAGTAATGCGCCCTCACAAGCGGCTAATGATCTTGATACTTCGTATGAAAAGTCGACATGACCCGGCGTATCAATAAAATTTAAAGTGTAGATCTCGCCATCCTTTGCCGTATATTTTAGTGATACGCATTGCGCTTTAATGGTAATGCCGCGCTCACGCTCCAAATCCATTGAGTCAAGAACCTGACTTTCCATCTCGCGTTCACTGAGTCCACCACAAATCTGAATGAAACGATCGGCAAGTGTCGACTTACCATGGTCGATATGCGCAATGATCGAAAAATTACGTATGTTTTTCATCCGCATTGATGAATTATTCCCATAGAGTTAAGCGAGTTTGGCACAAGATTCTCGAATAAAAATCAGAGCCACTAAAAAATGTGCAAAGTTTACGGCAAACTAGTAAAAATCAACAGCTATTAAGATAAAACAACGGCAGATTGAGGGAAAATATACTGATTGAGGCTAAAGTGTTCAGTTCAAGGGTGTATTCGTTTTCAGTCGATTACCTTCAGCACAGCGGCCTCATCGAAAAAATAATAACAAAGTTCTTGGCTTGCTAAACCGGGCTTGGTGAAACATAGAACTGGTACTTTACTATCATAAAGTTCTATTAAGCCTTGATCACGATCAATGTCAATCTCAAGCCAACTTACTGGCTGTTTTTCCCGATTAAATACCACCAATGCTTTGCGCATAGCATCGCATAGGTGGCAGTTTTCGCGATAATAAAATTGAAAGGGCAATCAGGAATCTTCAGGTCTAATCGCCAGAAACACCGGACCTGAGACACGTTGAACCAACAGCGCTACTGATTTACCCTTTGCTAAGTCCTTCGTGATTTTCTCAAAGTCTTTCAATGAACTGATTGCTTTATTATCAATCATAGTAATCACATCTCCATTTTGAATACCTGCATCCTGAGCAGCACCCGACTCATCAATATCAATAACTCGAACGCCGGCAGGAATTTTAAACTGACTCTTTACATCTTTTGACAAAGCTTCCACGCTCATTCCTAAAACGACACTTTCATGAGACTTATCTTCAACTTTAGGTGAATAAGCTGCCTGAGTATTCATCGTAGGCAGTTCGTCAATCATTACTTTAATTTGCTGCACTTTTTTATTCCGAATTATGGTCACTTGCGCATTTTCGCCAACAGACGATCTCCCAACCAGTGGCGGTAAATTACTCGATCGAATTACTTTATTTCCATTAAAACCAACGATTACATCACCCACCTGTAAACCAGCGTTTGCAGCAGGACTAGAGTCCAATACCTTGGCTACTAGAGCGCCATGAGGATTGCTCATACCGAATGACTCAGCAAGCTCGCCTGTAACTTCCTGAATTAATACCCCTAACCAGCCACGTGAAACTTGCCCCGTCTCTTTAATCTGATTGGCTACGTTGAGCGCCAACTCAATTGGAATGGCAAAAGATAAACCCATGAAACCGCCTGTGCGGCTGTAGATTTGAGAATTGATGCCAATGACTTCACCATCCAAATTAAACAAAGGGCCACCAGAGTTGCCAGGATTAATGGCAACATCAGTCTGGATAAACGGGACATAATTATCGCTGGGTAAGCTACGCCCTTTAGCACTAACAATACCGGCGGTTACACTATGATCGAACCCAAACGGGGAGCCAATTGCGAGTACCCATTCACCCACTTTTAAATCATCAGAACTACCAAACTTTAAAACTTCGAGGTTGGTCGCCTCTACTTTTAGTACAGCTACATCTGACGCTTCATCAGAGCCGACGATTCTCGCGACATATTCATCTCGATTAGCAAGTCGGACAATAACCTCATCAGCACCGGCTACTACATGATGATTGGTCAGAATGAAACCATCGTCAGAAATAATAAAGCCGGATCCTAATGACTGTGCGTCAGGTCTCGGTACCGCACCTTCACCCTGATTTAAAAACTTGTCGAATAACTCACCCAGAGGGGACCCTTCTGGAAAGTTAGGCATCGGTACTGACTGCTTTTGAACTGTCTTTGGCGCCTTCGTTGTGGTGCTAATATTGACCACTGAATTTTTTGAATTTTCGACAATTGTAGTAAATTCTGGTAACCCAGCTTGAACAGACAATGAAAACCCTAAAAACATGACCAAAGCCAAGCAAAAGCGGTTAGTACTATTTAATTTCATTATAAGAATTTCCGTAATCTTGATTTTATTAAACATAGTTAATTGCCTAAAGTTAATCATGCACTGTTTATTTTGAGTCGCAAGTTTCATAAGACTGAACTTTAGTTTTTGAGTTCACTATTAACCGATAATATTTTTGGGTTGAGTTGGCTAGAAAATTGAGTTTTAGCAATGAAGGCTCCAATGAACAGTCCCAAAACCAATCCAACCAATGCAAAAATAAAGGCGATCAGATCTGAGCTTAAACCAACATTAGAGCCAATAGACTCGGCCATCATCAAACCTATAAACAAACCCAACAACGGCATGCCATAAATGAGCAACCCTGCCCGTAAAAAAGCCTTATCTGGCAGTCCTATCTCGACCTGATCACCAGGTTGTAAATCTTGAACTACTTTAATTTCAACTGGCTTGCTGCGCTTTCCAAGCAATCGCCCTATCGCACCAGTTCCACAGCCCTGACTCATCTCACAATGGCTGCATGCACTCTGGCGCTGCATCTGAACTTCGACAAGATCACCAGAACGACTAATCACTGTGGCTTTTTCTTTAATCATTTAAATGTGTCATCTAAAGTTATAGAAATTTGACGTGGGCGTTATAAGTCAGGTTCTTGGTAAAAAACCGACTCAGCCACTTTTTGAACGGTCACTGCAGGGACTTCACCAATGGCTATAATTGAATAGCCATCAAATATACGAATAAAAGCATTCACTGCTCCCATAGAGGTACTACCCGAGTGCTTTTGTATTGACTCTTTTTCCACAAACACTGACAGTGAAGCTAACCCATCGGTGAATATCATTTGATGCACATATAGACCCGTTTCGGATACTTCTCGTTTCAACACTGATTCTAGTCGGAAACCCTTTGGCATATCTTTTAAGTGCCAAGCCACATCGGACAAGAGTTCTTCAGATGGCTCACCCTGATGATAACGAACCATTGTAAAACTCTCGTCGAGTTCGGGAATGGTATCAAATGTTAATTCGTGGCTGTCTAACAGTACTTCTAGACTTGTAAACATGACTTGTTCAACCACGACACCAAGCTCGTTAATTAAATTTGACTTAACTAATAACCCACTCTCTTTAGCTATCCAAAACTTGATACCATAACGAAGCCGATCTTTGGGAGAGATATAAACCATAACGGTTTCATGGTCGGCCACTCTGTCATTACCAGTAAGTAATACATCATATAACAGGCTTATATTGGCAATATCGTCAGGGATAAATAAAGGCGAAAAACGGTTTCTTTTCGAATAATCAATCACTACAGTTCGACTTGATGGCCATATGCAGGTAAGGTTTTTATTGTCCCGAATGACTTCACGCGCTTCGCCATTTAATGATAGCAACCGCTCCTTTTCGCCCTGTTCGTTTTTGATGTGGAGAATAGACATGCTTTCGAGTTGATTCTCATGCATGTATACAAAATTTCCTTGATAATTAAGATTTCGCATCGATTCAGACATTTTCTGAACCCAGTCCATCCCGGTCATGGCATATGCAGGTGCAGCGAAACACACCAATAAAAGTATCAGAAATTTGTACTTAATTTTCAATTGTTTGCCATTTAACTTAATTTGTGAATAGGCGTATGGTTTGGATAAATCTCAAAAGGTTAGATTACTTTTCAGAACCATATCCAGCAACCCGTGCTTGAGGAATAAGCCCCTGCATCGATTTTGAATATTCTGTATGGTTAATCAAATAAGCATTTAACTTTCTCTCTAAGCCAGGTGCATCGCGAATCACTTTCCAGTGCATGCCGTTGTTATTGCGATTAACATTGCCAAGTGTGGTTGATGCCGGAACAGCGGCTTGAATCGTTTGATTAACAAGTAAATCTATTTTCTGCAGTTCGACACTAGCGATCGATGCATCCGACGCAGAAAAATCCGAGGTGCTCGACACTGATTGCCATAGTGTAATGGAGACAATCGCAACAGAGGCAGCTACTGCCATACCAGCCAAGGGTTTTAGAAGTTCCCAGCGCCAGATTGACTTAGCTTTCTTTTGCACAAGAATTGACTGGTTCTCAGCATCGATTTCGCGAATAACTGCCATCACATTTCGGCTGAAACCCGTTTCGATTTTCTCAGGCAGTTCATGTCGCATTACCTGACCAATCATCTGGTAGCGTGAAAAACAATATTGCTGATTAACGTCATCGAGCAAATCATCAAGTGACTTTTGTTCAAAATTATCGGATGAATACTCATCCAGTAAATGTGAAAGTTTTTCTTTTTCGTCATTCATAAAAGTTCTCTTTACAAATAGTTTTGTTTTCAGTTAGGCCTTAGTCACTCTAACAGTGGTCTAAGTTCCTTATCAATTGCATCTCGTGCTCGAAATATTCTAGATCTAACTGTGCCGATTGGACAATCCATTACATCTGCGATTTCTTCATAACTCAAACCTTCGATTTCTCTTAAGGTAATTGCTGACTTTAAATCTTCAGGTAATGCTTCGATGGCTTTAAAAATGGTTTGTTTAAGCTCTTCCGTTAGCATCAAGTTTTCTGGTGTGGTGTACTCTTTTAGGCCCGACTCCCCTTCAAAGTGCTCAGCATCTTCCACCTCGACCGAATAGGCAGGCGATTTTCGCGATCTTGATGCCAGATAGTTTTTTGCGGTATTGGCAGCGATACGATAAAGCCAGGTATAAAACTGACTCTCGCCCCGAAAGTTACCAATGGCGCGATAAGCCTTCACAAACGTATCTTGTGCAATGTCCTGACATTCAGAATGATCATTCACAAATCTCCCAACCAAATTGATGACTTTATGCTGATATTTTTGCACGAGAATATCAAAGGCTTTCGAATCACCTTCTTTCGTACGCTTGACTAGTTCTGCATCGAGCAGGTTTGTCCCCATTGATAACCCTTTTAGTTATTGGCTAGTATTATTTGCCAATAATATTAACAGAAAATTTTGACGAGCCAATTATTGACTGGAGTGAATTGTAAACTTGTAGTAACAGCATTATAGTGTTTTTTTACTAGTTCGTAACAGAATCTTTTGATCGATTCTTCGCATTAGAGACTGCAGCACCATTAGATAGTTCGACAGTAGTAAATGGATTTGTATAAAGCGCATCAACAATTCAAAAAAATGACTATTTGTCTTTATATTACGGCTTATTTCACGATGATCTTGCTTTTAAATTTTATGGTCTTATGTATATTTGCAGTAAAACCAATTTTAGTTGTTGTGTATGAGAAATTTATTATTTAAACATATGCCATCTCAGTACAACCAGAACAATAGGTATTATAATGAGTAGGGAATTCAAGTTCGATGTTGTCATAGTTGGGTCAGGCGCTGCCGGACTTTCCGCAGCATTACAATTACCAAAGACAACATCAATTGCCGTGTTAGCTAAAAATAGTATTGAACACTACGCCAGTTATTGGGCTCAGGGCGGCATATCCGCAGTGCTAGACGCTGATGATAGCGTAGCAGAACATACCTCAGACACTCTGGTCGCAGGTGCTGGGTTATGTAATGAAGCAGCTGTTGCCTTTACGACAGCTGCAGGCGAGCAATGTATACAATGGCTGAGTAATTTAGGGTTACCATTTACACGAGACAACCAAGAAGTTAGCTCATGCAAATATCACCTGACACAAGAAGGTGGTCATAGTAAACGTCGCGTTGTTCACGCATCAGATACAACAGGCAAAGCACTCCAACAAACTCTGCAAGCCCATGTGTTAGAACAACCCAACATTAAAATATTCAACCACCATATCGCTATCGATCTGATTTGTGATGATAACCAGTGCAACGGTTTATACGCACTTAATCTTGATGATCAGCATGTCAATGTTTTTGCTGCGCAAAAAGTCATCCTGGCAACCGGTGGGGCAAGTAAAGTTTACTTATATACTAGTAACCCTGATGGCTCGACGGGTGACGGCATTGCAATGGCCTGGCGGGCGGGCTGTCGTGTCGCCAATATGGAGTTCATTCAGTTTCATCCTACCTGCCTTTATCACCCTGAAGCTAAGTCGTTCTTGATCACTGAAGCGATTCGTGGCGAAGGTGGCCTATTGAGGCTTCCAAACGGTGAGCGATTTATGCATCGCTTTGACGATCGTGCAGAGCTGGCACCGAGAGATATTGTTGCACGCGCAATCGACCATGAAATGAAACGCTTAGGTATCGACTGTGTTTATCTTGATATCAGCCACAAGAACCGTGCTTTTATTAAGTCTCACTTCCCAACCATCTACCAGCGCTGTAAAGAATTTGATATTGATATTACCAAAGACCTCATCCCAATAGTGCCGGCAGCACACTATACTTGTGGCGGCATTATGATTGATCAAAATGGTCAAACCGATGTCAAAAATCTTTACGCTGCTGGTGAAGCATCCTATACAGGGCTGCATGGGGCAAACCGTCTTGCCAGTAACTCACTGCTTGAGTGTCTGGTATACGCTCGTTCAACTGCTGCGCACATTAGTAAAAACTTGTCGGCTAACCCTAAACAACCTCATTTACCCCATTGGGATGAATCTCAGGTAACCGATTCAGATGAAGACATTGTAGTCGCTCATAATTGGGACGAACTGCGTCGGTTTATGTGGGATTACGTCGGTATTGTAAGAACCAACAAACGACTTGAGCGCGCACTCAATCGGACCCGCCTATTGAAGAGAGAGATCAATGAATATTATGGTAATTACAAAATATCACCTGACTTGCTTGAATTACGTAACTTGGTTGTTGTTGCAGAATTGATTATACGTTCAGCTCTATCCAGAAAGGAAAGCAGAGGATTGCATTTCACTCTCGATTATCTTGATAAAAATGATGATTTATTAGAACCAACCATATTAGTGCCTGAGATTAATAACAATGAGGCAGAAAGAAAGCTATCGATTATTTCTTCTTAACAAACTTACGTAAGGCTATCTATTGACGCGTCAATAGATAGCCTTATCTGCAACTATTTTTTAGACTGACCGTTCCCAAATAACATACAAAGTATCGTTTTAGCCTTTCAAAATGATTCCTAACAAGTCTAAACCCAGGACGGCAGCAATAAACTGATATAAGAATAGCGTAGAGATGCAATACCTAGTATTGGAATTTCTAATTTGCCATTAGTCTGGAAAGGCGCAGAATACATTTAATTTATTTAATCCACACTTTTTATCAAATTTACAGGGACTCCCTATGAAGATAATACTGCTAGGCCCCCCGGGATCAGGGAAAGGTACTATAGCAAAAGCCATAAATAAGCACGATGGTTCGGTTCAAATTTCGACGGGAGATATTTTACGTGGCGCTATCTCGGAGGGCACTCAGCTTGGCAAAAAGATTGAGGCAGCAATGACCTCCGGTAATCTGGTTACTGATGATTTGGTTATTGGCATTATGGAAGAACGTTTGCTTAGAGATGATTGTAAGGAAGGTTATTTACTCGACGGTTTTCCTCGGACAATAGTGCAGGCGGATGCATTAAAAGTAATCCTGGAAAAAACCGGCAATAAACTAGATTGTGTTTTAGAACTGGTAATTCCAAAAGCTACCATTGTTGAACGCTTATCAACCCGAAGAACCTGCGTTCAGTGCAGCGAAATCTACAATATTAAATTCAAGCCAGCAAAAGTTGATGGTATTTGTGATGCTTGCGGTGGCAACATTGTTCAACGTGACGACGAAACAAAAGCAGTAATTGAGAATCGTCTCGAAGTCTATAAAGAGAAAACAGCACCATTAGTCGATTATTACCATAAGGAAGGCTCTTTATTGAGCGTCGAAACATCGGACTTTCAACCTGTTCTGGCGGCTTTAAAAGCGCATATTTAATCGTCGAACCACTTGAGTAACATGACTTAAGTGGTTTTTATTTTGGTGATTCCACCTCTATACGCTCGACATCTGCAACAAAAACCGTTCTTCCTTTGAGTGTTGTAAAACTATTTTCCGTAACATCTTGGCGCTGCGCTTGATAACTTGTTCGAGCATTCGTTTCTGAATTAATAACGTGCACGGTGACGGTTTCATAATCGTCCTGCAATTCGTAAAACACAATTACTCCTGCCGCTATTACCATCAAAAACATAAAAGCAAAAGCACTTCTAGTCAGAAGCAGCTTTCTCTCACTTTCTTTCTTGCCTATTTTTCTTTGTACCGGTTGCAACTCTTGATTGCGCTTCGATGATGCGAACCAAAGACAACCGACAATTACGGCTAGAGTGACAATTATTTTAGTTA
>JBLHWR010000023.1:0-22586 GCA_047629275.1 Gammaproteobacteria bacterium | reverse complement strand
GTAGGTGTACTGGGGGTGTTTCAATGTCCTCATTAATGTCTACTCCATTCGTAGTCGAGTGATAAAACTCGTGACTATTCAAGGGGTTAGACCAATGTTGAGTCCAATAATGGCGCACCTGGAGAGATTCGAACTCCCGACCGCTCGGTTCGTAGCCGAGTACTCTATCCAGCTGAGCTACAGGTGCATATTTGAAGGCAGGATTCTACGGATAAACCCTGCGTTTTACTAGTCAATTTTAAACAATTATTAAGCTATATTAGTATAAACGCGTTTAGCGTGCGCGCCAACATTACAGAATATTTCATAAGCGATTGTTAATGAGTCATCGGCGATGTCTTCGGCTTCAGGGTTAGCACCAAATAAGCAGACTTCGTCACCTACTTTAACTTCCGTTAAACCACTAATATCGACGGTTATCATATCCATGGATACTCGTCCGACAATATTGCACAGATGACCTTGTATGTTGATTTGACTAGATTTAGTTTTTAGTCTGGGGTAACCATCGGCGTACCCAGCGGCAATCACTGCGATAGTCATGTCTTTAGGACAAGTGTAAGACCCTGCATAACCTATCACATCACCTTTTTTATTTTGATTGACGGCAAGCACTATAGTCGTCATCGTCATTGATGGGCGAAGGTATTGGCGTACTTGCTTTCGGTTTGACATTGGGTTTGCACCATACATGGCAATACCCGATCGAACCCAGGTTTTATGACACTTAGGCCAACCAATAATGCCCGCTGAGTTTGATACTCCCCACTCATAATTGTCCAGCATAAGATCGCTAATGCTTTTCATTTGTTTTTTGGTTTGATCATTATCTATCTCATCTGCGCTAGCAAAGTGAGACATCATTCGTATTTGACCAAGGCTGGAGATTTTTTCCAACTGCTCTATGGCGTTATTTACTTTGTTAACGGGGAATCCTAAACGGCCCATACCCGAGTCGACCTTGATCCAGATTTCGAGTTGATTCAACGTTGGATTATCACGCAAGCAATCGATATGAAATTGCTGATGAATAACAGGATCAAGCTTTAGATCAATACAGGCTTGCAACTCTGCCACACTGATAAATCCTCCCATGATAAGAATTTTTTGAGTAATGCCGTTTTCTCTTAAAGAAATAGCTTCGCCAACGGCAGCCACTGCAAAGGCATCGGCATTGGGGAGTGCTTTAGCTACTTCTATCGCGCCATGCCCATAAGCATCTGCTTTAACCACTGCTATCAGTTGACTATCACCTGATAGTGTTTTTAATTTTTGATAGTTATATCTTATTGCATCTAGGTCAATGCTGATGCGTGAATGACGATTTTGACCATGACTATTCAAAGTCTCCTCCTCCGTAGGCATCTTCATTAGCGAGATTTTCAAATCGAGTGTATTGGCCTAAAAAAGCCAGCCTGACCATTCCGATAGGACCATTTCGTTGCTTACGAATGAGTATTTCTGCAGTGCCTTTGTCAGCACTATCAGGGTTGTAAACTTCATCTCGATAAATAAATAATATGACGTCGGCATCCTGCTCGATACCACCAGACTCTCTTAAATCGGACATGATCGGGCGCTTGTCTGGCCTCTGCTCGACACTTCGGTTTAACTGAGAGAGCGCCACTACTGGCACTTCAAGCTCTTTTGCAAGCGCTTTTAGTGAACGGGATATTTCTGATATTTCTGTTGCTCTGTTTTCTGTTGTCCCTCCAACGCCCATCAGTTGGAGGTAATCGATAATAATTAGATCGAGGCCATGCTCTCTTTTTAATCGACGTGTTCTGGCACGCAATTCGGTTGGTGTTAGCGCTGCCGTATCGTCAATGAACAGCTTAGATTTTGACAGCATGTTGACTGAGGAAATCAGCCGGGGCCAATCGTGGTCCTCGAGCTTACCAGTTCGTAAACTATGTGAATTAATGCGGCCAAGCGAAGACATCATACGTATAGCTAATTGTTCTCCCGGCATTTCCATACTAAAAACCGCAACAGAATTATTAGTGTTGAGAGCTGCATTTTCTGCTAAATTCATTGCGAAGCTTGTCTTTCCCATTGAGGGTCGACCCGCAATGATAATCAAATCACCCTTTTGCAAGCCAGATGTTTTTGCATCGAAATTAGCAAATCCAGAGGAGATACCGGTAAGTGCCTCGTCACTTTTGTACATTTCTTCAACGCGCTGTACTGCCTTAGTAAGCAAGTCGTTGATGGCCTCGAAACCTTCTTTATTGCCAGCGCCTTGTTCGGCAATTTTGAAAACTTTACGCTCCGCTTCATCGAGCAATTCTTTACTAGTACGGCCATCAGCATTAAAAGCACTAGCTGAAATTTCATTTCCAACTTGAATTAAAGCCCTTAAAATTGAATATTCACGAACGATATTGGCATAAGCTTTGACGTTAATCGCAGTGGGAGTGTCATTGGCTAAAATGCTCAAATAAGCCAGACCGCCTATTGAGTCGAGTTCATTTCTGGAACCGATCCATTCGGAGACAGTGACGACGTCATAGGGTTGATCATTGGCTGCGAGATCGTGAATAGCCCGAAAAATTAAAGCATGATCATGACGGTAAAAATCATTTTCATTAATGACATCAGCAATATCATCCCAGGCCCTGTTGTCTAACATTAAGCCACCGATTACCGACTGCTCTGCTTCTAGGGAATGCGGTGGTACTTTGAGGTCATCAACGCGTTGGCTTAGCTCAGCTACACGGGAGGTTATTTCAGACATTTTGGAATTGACCTTGTGATTTCATAGGGCGATTTCATAGGCCGCATATCATAAACTTTTTGAGGTTATGAATCGCTGACTAAATCATTTTAGTTATAATATTTCACGTTGGTACTTGGTGACAAGCTTTAGTTAGGGATTGCTTATAGACACCAAGAATCTGAACTGATGTTTATGCTCAACATGACTATGCCGATCGACCACAGTCTCGCCATCCTTTTGACCCATTTCTTGAAGTTAATACGGCCTCACTAGATAAAAAATCATTGTCTATGTGCATTTAAGCAACCCGTTCATCCTGAACATCACCACTCCTACGCATCCATGTGCCCCTTTTAAGACGCATACGACCGCCATGGATGGCGGAAGTGTCGTTTGTGCAGGAGCACACAAACGCCCCGTTCATCCTGAACATAAAAAAGGCTGTCAAAAATGGCAGCCTTTCAGGGGTAATGAATAAAATTTAGGTGTCGTTAAGACAGCATAATTTTAATGAACGATTACTCTTCGCCTACAATAGAGATTGTAATAACTGCGTCAACGTCAGTGTAAAGATGGATGTCGATAGCATGCTCACCTGTTGTACGAATCGTGCCTTCTGGTAAACGGACTTCACGTTTTTCAACAACACCGCCCACAGCAATAATTGCATCAGCAATATCACTGGTACCAATTGATCCAAATAGCTTACCTTCTGAACCAACTTTGGATGTAATAACAATAATACCTAATGCTTCGATCTTCTTCTTGCGAGCCTCATTTTCAGCTTTGGCTGCTGCTGAAGCGGCTTCTAAGTCTGCACGACGTTCTTCAAATTGAGCCAAGTTATCAGCTGTCGCCATTTGTGCTTTACGTTTCGGCACTAAAAAATTACGTGCATATCCCGCTTTGACTGAAACCTTGTCACCTAAAGAACCTAGGTTTTCAATGTTTTCCAATAGAATAACTTCCATTCTAATACCCTCTATTAACTTACGTTTACGTTGATTTGATATTCGCAGGTTTGCGCAATATCAACCAGTTATCTAACAAACCCACTAGCGCTGTAATAACAACAGCCTGTGGGAAGATCAAAAGCAACATGTAGAACAAGGTTCTTAACAACCTCGATCGCTTGCTTTTGAGTACTTTTGTATGTACCACCGCTATGCCCTGAAATAAAAATGCGGTCATTAACAATAAAGCGATACTTGAAATCCAACCCTGATTTAGCCAAAAGCTAAAAACAAGCAAGACTATTGCAACTAAACCCGTGCGCTTTCCAAATGAAATTGCGCGAAATTCTTCACTAAATTTGTCTGCTGAATCGGATAGCTTCGATTGCATCGAACGTGCCATCAATAGTATTCCGATAAATAAGGAATACATGGCAGCCCCCAACATTAGCACCATAAAGTGGACTAATAATCGAGCGTTATCTGCGATATCAACATTCTGATATTCAGGATACTCTTTCAATTGCGAAATCGACTGCTCTATCATAAAAAGCCAGTCAGCTTCTAGCTCTGGCCAAATTAAGAGCTGCAATACAACTGCAAATAACGCAAGAACAAGACCGGTCAACATCATCATTACTAATGAATTTGTTGATCGCAAAACTTGCGCCAATATTACTATGGGTAACCACTGCGCTAGCCCAATAGAGATACCGATCATAGGCGCTTCAAGAGCTATGGTAGCTACAACTGTTATTCCGACAATCGAAACAACGACCGCTTTCAACCCAGACCTTGATCCTTGAGTTAAAATGACCAACCCAACTAAAGCACCAGAAAATAGTGTTAAAGCCCCGGTTATAATCATGGTTGCAAATGGGCTTCCACCCATTAACGGTAATACCACTGCTACAATAGCCAATAAACCGACTAATGTAGCAGCTTGATACGGCCCTTTTAGGGCGTATTTAGCGAGTGCCAACATTTAGGACACCAGCCCCTTTATTTCATCTTATGTTGGTCAGTGTAAGGTAACAACGAAAGAAAACGAGCACGTTTAATCGCTGTAGCCAACTGACGCTGGTATTTAGCTTTTGTACCAGTAACACGGCTAGGTACAATTTTGCCAGACTCTGTAACATATTCTTTTAGTGTTTCTAGATCTTTATAATCGATCTGAACAGTGCCTTCGGCAGTAAATTTACAAAAACGCTTACGACGAAAATAACGTGACATGGCTATTCTGCTCCTTCGGTTGTGGCAGTGGCAACTTCAGCAGTAGGAGCTTCAGCAGCATCAGCAGCATCAGCAGCATCAGTTTCAGTTCTAGGGGCTGCAGCAGGTTTACGCTCAGCAGTTTTTGCAGACTCTTCTCGCTCTACTTCGACCATCATAGGTGACATTTCAGTAACAGCAGAGCCGCAGCTCAGTGTCAAGTGGCGTAGAACCGCGTCATTAAAACGGAAAGCACTTTCTAGTTCATCTAAAATTTCTTGTGAACATTCGATATTCATCAGAACGTAATGGGCTTTGTGTATTTTTTTGATTGGGAATTCAAGCTGACGACGACCCCAGTTTTCTTCACGGTGAACAGCACCGCCAGAATTGGTGATCATAGTACGATAGCGTTCAGCCATCGCGGGCACCTGCTCACTCTGGTCAGGGTGGACCAGAAACACAATTTCGTAATGCTTCATATTGTTTCCTTATGGATAAGAAGCCCCAAGTACCAATGGCCTGTGGAGCAAGGATTTCCTATAACAAGTACCCAATATGGCCTAGTTATAGAAAGATGGGCATACTACCCGAGCGAATGCTTAGCTGCAAGCCATTCTTGAGCGTATGATTTCATACAAGCAAACGCCTGTTGCGACTGACACGTTTAAACTTTCAACAGAGCCAAGCATGGGTAATTTTAGGAGGTGATCACATTGTTCCATCGTCAAGCGACGTAAGCCATCTCCTTCCGCACCCATAACAAGTGCAACCGGATTTTGATAGTCAAAATCATAAAGTGAGCCATTGGCATCGCCACTGGTGCCGTAAATCCAAACACCCGCATTTTTCAAGTCCTTTAGGCAACGTGAAATATTCGTTACTTCCAGCAGCGGTGTTGATTCTGCAGCACCAGCTGCCACTTTACTGACAGTGGCATTCATCTTAGCAGAGCGGTCTTTGGGGATAATCACTGCATCCACCCCTGCACCGTTCGCCGTTCGTAAACAGGCACCTAAATTATGGGGGTCTTGAACACCATCTAATACTAAAAATAAAGATCGATTGTGCATTTCAGCGAGACATTGCTCAATACTCGTAATCCCTGTGGTCGATGCCACATAATGCATAACACAACCCTGATGCTTGTCACTTCCAACCAAGCTATTAAGGTTAACTTTTGGTTCAATTCGAATCGGCAGATTGAGCTCTTTCACTCGGGCGATGAGTGAAATCAAACGAGGATTCTTTGAATCAGTACAAATTAACCCCAAGCATGACTCCGGCGTGTGTTGTAACATTTTGGCTATGGGGTGAAATCCATAGATATACAAGTCACTCATGTTTCTTTCTGTTCAGCCTTAGGTTTCTGGCTGGCTTTAGGCTTTGTCTTTGGCTTAACTTTTGCCGCAACTTTTTTAGCGGGTAGCTTCGTAGTTGTTTGAATTGATTCAGATGTTGTTTTTTTCTTTATTTTCCTGGCTGGCTTCTTTGCTAATTTTTTGGCCGGCTTTTTGTCGGTGCCTTTAACGTTCGACTTTTTGGAATTTTTAGCTCTTTTATCCTTAACCGCATATTGATCACCTGACTTTTTTACTTTTTTACCTTTCTTAGGTTTAGCGTCATCATCACCAAGATTAGCGACCAAATCGAAATCAATTTTCTTTTCTTCCATATTGACGCCCATGATTTGAATTTCTAATCGGTCGCCTAACTGATAACTGCGGTTACTCGATTCACCCACCAAACGATGCCGCACCGGATCAAAATGATAGTAGTCACGTTTAAGTGAAGTAATGTGAACAAGTCCATCGATCATGAGCTCTTCGAGCTGAACAAAAAGACCAAAGCTGGTGACGCCTGAAACAATACCACTGAACTGTTGGCCTATACGCTTTTGCAAGAACTCACATTTTAACCAGTCTGATGCATCGCGTGTCGCATCATCGGCTCGTCGTTCGTAACTTGAACAACTTTCACCCAAGCTGGTAATAGCGGCAAGGTCATATTCAAACCCTTCATTACTGCCATGACGAATCCATTGCTTAATACCCCGATGCACCAACAAATCAGGATAACGTCTTATTGGAGAAGTAAAGTGGGCATAATCTTTCAGCGCTAAGCCAAAATGGCCTACCTTAATGTCAGGGCTGTAATTGGCTTGCAGCATTGATCGCAATACCACTGTTTGAATCATCGAAAATTCGGGTAGCGGTTTGATTTGCTCAATGATTTTGGCATAGTCGGTCGGCGTTGGCTTTTCTGCTGTAAGCGCAATACCAAAGCCGAGTAAAAACTCAGCCAAATTGGGCAGTTTATCCGCATTAGGGCCCTCGTGGTTTCGATAAAGCGTGGGTATTTTGTTTTTCTTTAGTAGTTTAGCCGCACTGATGTTGGCGGCTATCATGCACTCTTCTATAAGCAAATGGGCTTGGTTACGCACAACGGGTTCGATGCCTTCTATCTTGCGCTCCTCGTTATACTTAAAGATAACTTCATTGGTATCAAACTCAATCGCATGTCGCTTTTTGCGGGCTTTAGCGAGCGCTTGATAGACCATTTTAAGATTTTCAAGATCCCCTCTTACTCGCTGTAGAGCAGGCGCGCCCTCTTCCTTGTTTTCAAATATAACGGCTGCCACGTCATCATAAATCAGTCGTGCATGTGAATGAATGATCGCTTCAAAAAAATCATGCTGCTTAATAACGCCGTTTTGGCTGATATCCATACAGCAAACCATACAAAGACGATCGACATCAGGATTAAGAGAGCATAAACCATTCGACAGTACTTCCGGCAACATCGGCACCACTTCACCCGGAAAATAAACCGAAGTGCCTCGATCTATTGCCTCTTGATTTAGCGCTGTGCCAATTTTAACGTAATGTGCAACGTCAGCAATGGCAACATATAGACGAAATCCCTTATCGACCGGCTCACAAAAAACAGCATCGTCAAAATCACGCGCATCTGATCCGTCAATCGTCACAAAAGGTAAGTTACGAAAATCTTTCCTGTTTTGCTTATCTGCTTCTTCTACTTGATGAGTAAAATCTTTAATTTCGGCCTGCACAGCCTCGTTCCAATGATGGGGTATGGAATGAGTATTTAAGGCAATGGTGACTTCCATTCCTGGCGCATTGTCCTGCCCCAACACCGATTCAATTATACCGATCGGTTGGTTATGTTGCGTTGGGTAATCAGTTATACGTACAACCACAATGTCACCTAGTTTTGCAGTATGCCCCACATCACGACTTAAAAGAATGTCACGGGTTAAGCGCTTGTCATCAGGAATCAAAAAATCGATTCCGCCCTCTTGATGGTAACGACCTACGACGCTTTGATGCGCACGCGCTAAAACAGCAATTAATTCTCCTTCGGACCGTTCACGACGTTTGTCGTAACTTGCCACTTTAACCGCAGCTTTATCACCATTCATTAACTTACGCATTTGACGTTCAGCAAGAAAAATATCCTTGCCACCTGATTCTGGTTTTAAAAACCCGAAACCATCAGGATGAGTCTGAACGATACCTTTCTCAAGGTCCATATGGTCAAAACTTAAATAACCATCGCGCCTATTACGAAATATCTGGCCATCACGTGCCATTGCCCGCAAGCGTCGGCGCACGGCTTCAATGCTGTCTTCATCTTCATATTGCAGCCTTTGTGCTATGTGTTCATGCGAAACAGGCACTTTTTCTTCGTTAATTAACTGCAATAAGTCGTCTCGACTCGCAACAGGTTTATCATATTTAATACTTTCGCTGGGCAAATTAGGATCTTCGATGGTTGATTTTGAGTTTTTTGGCATAGGGATTCCGTACTAGGATCACAAGTATATAGAATCAAACGATAGCGCACTAGGGGTTATAAAAGGTACCGTATTGAAGAAAAAGTAAATTTTAATAGTTTAATAAACCTGCAGTTCACAGTTAACACTTCAGTAGTTAACAATGCTTTAGCTTGACGTAACCTTACAGTGGTAAATTTTTGGTTAGTTTTTAGTGACTCTCATCTCTACTAACTAACTAATTATTTAATAATCATCTATCTGCAATGGCAGCTTTAGAACATTAAATTGAGCATTACAACAATGTAAGACTTCATTCTGCTGTTGGTAATATGACGCCAGTAAAGTAAGGAATATTACCCATTGTGACTAACACTTTCCAAAAACACTTGACCATTACACTATCGTTTTGGATAAAACGTGGTTGGTTAAGGCAAATAATAGAGTATTACTGACATTAATTAAGATTACGTCAAATGCGGTTTCTACTAACCAAACCATTTAGAGCGTCTGGACATTTTTAAAGCCCGTAAGAACATTGCCAACATTGGTCCCAAGTGCATCCATCGCATAACCACCTTCCATAATAATGTGGGTTGGCAGTTGGAGCTGAGCAATCATTTTTCCAATAACGGTATAATCAGGGGAAAGAAGCTTGAAGCCACCAACAGGGTCATCCGCAAAGGTATCCACCCCTAACGACAAAACTAAGACGTCCGGCCTGTAGTTTTTTATGCACTCAAGAGCAGTTTCCAAAGCGCCTTTGTAAGTATCAAAAGCGGTACCCACTGGCATTGGCAAGTTCAGATTGTATCCATCGCCTGCTCCTGTGCCGACTTCGTTAGAATAGCCCATTAAAAATGGATATTCGTCTTCTGGTCGAGCGTGGAGTGACGTATACAAAACATCCTTTCGATCGTAAAAAATTGACTGGCTGCCATTTCCATGATGATAATCTATATCGAGCAATGCAACGCGATTAGCTCCAAAATCAAGATGAGCTTGGGCCGCAATCGCGGCATTATTCATGTAGCAATAGCCTCCAGCTAAATCACTAGAAGCATGATGTCCAGGTGGACGACATAATGAAAAGACAGATTTTTCTCCCTTTTGCATTAGGTCAACGCCAGTCAATGCAACATCAATGGCAGAACGAATAGCCTTCCATGTACCCGCAACTATTGGCACACAGACATCAAAAGTATAACAAGACAACATGGAATGAATGGTTTCGTTAGGCGATTGTGCCATTCCCCTCATACCAAATGTATAGGCAGTTGCAAATCCACCTGAGCCAAATTCTTTTTCCCAAAGTGGATAGGCACGCTCAAGGAAACTGACAAACTTTGGATCATGAATTTTATATGCCGCATCCAAACTATGATTGGTAGGCTCGACAATATCATTAAAGCCTGCCTTAGAAAGGCCAGCCATAATGATGTCCATGCGTTCTGGACTTTCTGACATCGGGATCATTTTGTCATATCGCATTTCCTTAGCGCCAGCATGTTCCCTGTGATCGTCACTATAAATTAATTTCATTATTATCCACTCTCATTATTTCGGTCATAAACTTTAAATTTAACTGGCCATTATCATTCTATTATTTTGCTTGATGTCGAGACTAGTTGATTTTAAATTGCATTATTTTCAAGTAGATATTGATGCAAAGCCTCTCTCTCCTGCCGATAATCCTTTTCAATAGAAACCGTCCGTTGTTTGGTTTTCCAATCTACAGCCGCCAAAAGAGGCGCATCCGTTGAAGCGGGTAACGATACACCCTTTATCAGATCAGCAGCTTTCTCTGCTAACATAATGGTTGGCGCATTGAGATCGCCGGCGGTTGCCTGCGGCATAATCGAAGCATCAACAACCCGCAAGCCAGTGACTCCTTTCACTCTACATTCAGAATCAACAACTGCATCTACAGCCTCACCCATCTTGCAGGTTCCGCAAGGATGATAAGCGCTTTCGGCTTTTTCCTTAATAAACTGATCTATGGCTTCGTTAGAAATACAGTCATCACCAGGCGCAAGCTCTGCCCCACGATATGGTGCAAATGCGTCTTGGTTAAATATTTCTCTGGTAAGACGAATACAGGCGCGAAATTCCAACCAATCATCCTCATGAGACATATAGTTGAATTTCACCTTAGGGAGATCATGTAAAGACTTACTTCGCAGCTTAACCCAGCCTCGACTTTTCGATCGTTTGGTTCCTACATGGACTTGAAACCCATGACCCTTGGCTAAACTTGTTCCATCATAAGAAATAGCCAACGGCAGAAAGTGATATTGGATGTCAGGATATATAATCCCCGCTCGACTCCTAATGTGACCACCCGTTTCAAAATGGTTAGTTGCGCCTAGTCCCGATTTTGTCAGCAGCCACTGAGCCCCTATTAACCCCTTACCAAATAAGTTCATCGACTTATAAAGAGAAACCGGCTTTAGGCATTCTTGCTGTAGATAGACTTCTAAATGGTCTTTCAGGTTTTCACCTACATTGGGATTATGATAAACAAGCGGTATATCATAAGATGCGAGCTCGTCTGATGGACCAATACCCGAACGCTTCAAGATGGTTGGCGACATAATAGAACCTGCGCTTAGGATGATTTCTTTTTGCGCATAAGCGACGCAGGGTTTATCCCCAACCAGAAACGCTACACCGACAGCCTTTAAGCCTTCAAAAAGAATTTTGTCGACCTTCGCATGCTTAATTACACGAATATTTCCACGCTTAAGCGCGGGGCGAAGATAAGCAACAGCCGCACTACAGCGTTTACCATCTTTAACGGACATCTCCATCGGGCCCATGCCCTCATGCTGATATTCATTCATGTTCGAACTTACGGGGTAGCCCGCTTGCCGTCCAGCCTCAACAAAGGCGTGGTAGAGCGGGTTCTTCTCTGGGCCACGCGTGACACCCAATGGACCAGACTGACCCCGAATTGGCCCTGGCGATTGAACACTTTCTGATTTCTGAAAATAGGGAAGAACATTTGCCCAGTTCCAACCTTTAGCGCCAAGTGCTTCCCAAAGCTCGTAATCCATCGGGTTACCATGCACATAACACATACCGTTAATAGAAGATGACCCACCAAGACCCTTTCCCCTAGGCAAATTCATAACCCGACCACCTAGCCCTGGTTCAGGTTCTGTATGCATTCCCCAATTAAATCTTTTTGAGTTCATAGGAATGGAAAGAGCTGCAGGCATAGATACAAATAGAGATCTGTCGCTGCCACCCGCTTCCAGAAGCAGTATTCTTAAGTTTGTATTCTCCCCCAGTCGGTTCGCCAAAACACAACCCGCAGAGCCAGCACCGACTATGATGTAGTCGTAAGTGCCTTCATTATTTAAATCTGAAATCGATGAATCCATTGGTGACCACACTGCTGATGCAATAAGTGACAGTTATTTAATGATGACGTAAAACTTCAGCATTGAGACCGGCTGCTTCCAATAACCCTTGAAACCTTTAGGTACTAAAAATGCGTCACCTTGTTCATATTTTTCACTAAACTCATCATTTTCCAGTATAACGTGACCTTCTAATACATACATGAATTCATCACAAGGGTAATCGTCAAACCATTCCGTATAGGCAGATGACCGCCAAATGCCTGATGTGACTTCAGTCTCTTTATTCTCATAATAGACATGGTCCAACCCCTTCGAAGTTCCTTCAATTAGTTTTGTTGTTTCCAACACAACATTTGACGCATCCATCCATCCCTCGGGCCCAGTCTTTGCAAATTTAATTGGTGTTTTCATTTTTCATCTCTGTCAATAGGTTGGATCGATTGAATCTAATAAATAGCTTTAATTTAATCATATTGCGTATTTTTTGTATAATCACATATATTATAATAGAGTAACTTAAAGTTACTATTGGAATAGACCATATGAGGGAAATACGATCCTTAACAGCTATGAGAGCCTTTGAAGCTGTCGCAAGAAATCAAAGTTTCACTATTGCATCTAGGGAACTTAATGTTACCAGACCAGCAATCAGCAAACAGGTGAAATTGCTCGAAGAAGCACTCGGCAATAAGCTAATTAAAAGGGCCGAAAGAAACTTCCAGTTAACTGAAATTGGGGCTGAATTATATTTGGGTTTGAACCAAGCGTTCGATCAGATTTCAGCTACAGTTGAGCGGGTTGTCGGTAAGGTCTATTCTGCAAACGGTATTAAAATTTTGGTCGAACGAGACTTTGCATCCTCTTGGCTAGCAGGGATCATTGGCGACTTTCTAATCAAAAATCCAGGGATTTCCGTTGAAATAACAGCTGAAATAAATGGCCAATTCCACATGGAAGCCGATTTTAATTATCGTATTTTTTATGGCCTGCATGGTAACCATCGACAAGGTTCCCTAGAGGAAATCAAACTCTGCCACTGGATTGACCTTCCACTATGCGCACCAAGTTATGCCAAAGAACATATTACTAACCAAAAGTTTGCTGATAAAACAAACTTTTTACTCGATAAAAACTACAATCCTTGGAAGGATTGGTTCGAATTAACTGGCTATAAAGATCCTGGTAACGTCGAATCGGGGACCGTCTTTAATGAGACAACCCTTTGCCTCTCTGCGGCTATTGCTGGAAGCGGTATTACTATTGGTGACAGCTTTTTAGCATTATCGCTCATTCAGGCTGGGGACCTAATTATGCCATTCAAGTACGGCATTAAAAGTGAGGAGACTTATTCTATTTTTCGAACTCGAAAAGTAAAACTATCATCAGCAGAAAAAATATTTGAGGACTGGCTATTCTCCACCATAAAAAACTATCAAAAGAAAGTCGATCAATACCTAATTGAAAATGGAATTACAATTATTAGTAGATCTTCTTAGGTCTTAATTATGCAAATCATCCTACTTAAGGCAAAAATCAGGTATTACCCAAGAATCTTTTAGGGCACATTAATGCAATTAAGTCGTTTAATAAGTATACAGTTAAGAATTTTACAATTAATTACCAGTATTACCGTTTACTCAACTTAGACACCCCCTCTTTAAACTAGAATGAATTGTTAAATCTACTTATAGAGCATAGATTTTTGTTCCAACTTATCTGTAAAGATTATGTCAGGACTGAATTCATATCTATTGTTAATTTTTTAATCAATAGGCTAGGTGGCATTGATTACATAAACTTAATGGGTCGGTCGAGCGAATCTGGGAATAAAAGTTGAAAGTCATATTCATCAGATAAACGGGACAACAAAACTTTCAGAGAAGAATCAGCCGGTTTAATTAATATTTATGGATCACAGCGATCATCGGGAACACCAAAACTTAAACCGTTAAACTTTAAGATATTAAGCCTAGATTCAGCTAGGATTATTGCCCATATTCATTTTTCGTCAACTGTGTATTTTGAGAAATTTATGCAGTCCTCTTGGAGATTCGCTTCGATATCTCTGAGCTAAATAGAAATAAGGCTCAATTAAAAGCGACCAAAATTTAAATAACTAGCTAACTTTTAAAAATACTAACCCTCAACTACATGATGTTATATAAAGATATTCATCATAATTATTATTTATAAGCATTCCAAAAAAAATTATTATCTTTCAACCCAGCTTTTGTATAAAAGTCATTTTCCACATTCTAGAAATAACTATTATGGTAAGAAAATATGAATTCGATGATGATTCTGAAGCTAATTATGCTGAGGATGAACATTTTGAAGAACGATTTCCCTCGTCAGATAAGAAGAAACGAAATAGTTTTAGACGGCAGATTGATCTTTTAATGGAAAAAAAGAGGTTACGTTCAATGATGGATACTAGCGACAGTTACTGGGATGAAGATTAACATCAGTGATCAATTGATTGACGCTTTCGCTTCTTATTCAGTCAGGCTGCATCGATTTAACAACCAATCATTGAAGTTTGTTAGGCTTTATTAAGATTAAGCAACAATGTGTATTGAAATTTGTAAGTTCAACGGGTCATTACAACGCAGCAAAATTTGGGGGGAATTAGATTTAAATTTTTATAAGAGCGCTCAAGTCAAATGGTTAGACATTTTGGCGACTTTCACTATTACTTGGAAAAGCAATTTTGCGTTCATTAAATTTTAATTCGTAAGCTCTTTCTCATTAACCCTGCGCTTTAAGCATTTTAACCTTACACCGTACCGGTGATAAAAATGATAATGACATCTCTCACTGCTCAATACCCAAAAAATGGTCTTGTGTCAGCTGTCGATGTTGTTAGTTCAGTAACTGCCTTTAAACACCGTCAGCTATTAGAATCAGCTGAATCAAAAATAGGGTCGTTACATTATAAACCCAAAGTACACACAATTTTGAAATCACCATTTAAATTAGCGAATAATAGCCTATTGCTGGGAGTCGTAGAGGCCTGTATTGGTCCTAATATATTGCTCTATAACATTACTTATATTGTTAAATAGGAATATTCAAAGTCACATGTTAGTTTGCATAAGGATTTAACTTACTGGGGCTTTGATAGCGATGGTCAAATTTCGGTATGGTTGGCACTTTCATCGGCAACTAGGCAAGGTGGTTGTATGAAAATACTACCCGGCAGACATCATCAGGGACGAGTTGAGCATCAGGTTACTAACGACATCAATAATGTTTTATTGGCTGGGCAAACTATTCTTCAAGTAGATGAGAAAAAGACCATGTTATGTGAGTTAGATTCAGGCGAAGCCTTGTTTCATCACGGGTAGACAAAAAACGCATCAATGCCCAATATTAGCGATGGCAGAAGAATTGGGCTTAACATTCAATAGTTTGCGCCGCACGTAAAACAGATGAGTGAATCAGGAGACAGCGCTACGAAACAATATCAACAGCGAAGAAATACTCTAGCCGAGTGTTTATTCAGCTCAAGATTGAATCAGTCGAACTGCCTGAGTTCCACAGCCCTACTTAGCTGCTATAGTTTCGATTATAAGGCTAAAATCACCGGGCTTTTTATCTGCAAGCAAAACACCAATCCTGCGAATATCTCTAAGATTAAATGTGTATCCAGACAACTGGCGCCCTCGCCATGATTGACTCAGACTATTGAATGGAAGAAATACCTCTAACCACTCACCCTTTGTCGTTTTAAATTCACTGCTAAAGCTCACTGGCCCACGTTGAGAAAAGATGGCGTCGCTTTGCAAACGCAGTTGGTACGTTCTGCCATCGCCAAAAACAGTCAATTGAATACCCGAGAAACCAGACAAATCAACGTTAACACTCTGGAAGATTGCTGAAAACCCACCATTATTTTCCAATGAGAGCTGACCATTAAAAAGCATTCCTTCTTTTACAATACCAGCACTACCGTTAGAAAGCCCCCCCATCACGTCATCATTATTCGCCACCCATGCCACATCAGGGTTATCACCTGTGAATTTAAAAAGTGTTTTCATTAGCTGTTGATCTTTTCCATGAAGAACTGGTATCACTAATACAAAAGCAATGATGCCAATGAAGGCCATCGAGGGTTTTATCAAGGCAGTGAAGAATTTTCGACACGTTTTCATCGTATTAAATATATGGCCTAGCGTTTTTCATAGTGTATCGAGTGTTGAATTATCACCGCGATTAACCGCTAAACGGTCGCTGGATCAAATTCACTATTTCTAGTATCGTATTTAATCGCTTGTGTGGGTGCCTCATTTCTAATAACGCTTGCTTGTCCTCAGTGGGTATACTAATCAAACCGTTTACCAAAAAGCTAAATTCAATGGGCGACATATTTTGCCAATGGTCTCCTTTTAACATCTTTTGGGCTTCATCATTACCATGGCTGATGATCAACAAGCGTTGCATGATTTTTTCATGACTTTGTTTTAATAGTCCAGCTGAGTCATTATCCTCAGGTAGTTCATCTTCATAGGGTTCACAATCCCATATATTAAATGGCAGAGTTTGACGCTCAAGCTGTAACTGAAGTCGAGTTTCAAAATTCACTAATATGGCCATCCGGCCGTCATCCATCTCCTCGAGTAATTCGACCATTCCAGCAGAAAAAACAGCGCAAGGCTTATAGGTAGAATGATTGCTGTTAAGTGCTTCTGCTTGGGTTTGATCACGCTTATTAGCATGCAAAACTTTCTCTGTGTGACATACGCCCATCATCACCTTATTATCGATACAATACTTTACCATTTTCCGATACCGAGGTTCAAAAACATGTAACGGTGTGGGAAGGCCAGGAAAATTAACGGCATTGGGTATAGGAAAAAGCGCAACTTCTATCATAGGTCAAAATCTAAATTAAGTGGGTGGATGAATAAAATCACAGAAATAGTTGATAGGATTAGCGGGCATCAGCAGATTTGAATGAGGACTCTAGTTGGAGCCTACGTCGTTCATCTCGGATGCCAACAATACAATATGAAACGACACAGATCAGCACGATCCCGCTTCCAAAAAGAGTTAATAAGCTGGGTTTTTCTCCAACCCCAATCCAGACCCAAATTGGGCCAAGGATCGATTCGGTTAAGGCAAATAAGGCAACTTCTGAAGCCATTATGTACCGAGCCGCAATGGTAAAGCATAAAAATCCGATACCAAACTGAACAAACCCCATTAGTAGAGCAATAATCAAATCATGGTTGGAAATAATTAAATTATCAGCCACTATTCCAGCTATACCACCCATAACCAGTCCGCCTAAACAGGTGGCAGGCAACATATCAACATGCCGACGACTTCGCACAATCATTAGAAAAGTGACAAACGAAGCAACTACTAGAAGTGCAACGACATTGCCCAACCAACGCCCTTCGAGTAATCCATCTGCGAACATTAAGCCTATGCCAATTAAAGATATCAACATGGCCACTATGCCAAATTTGGGTGTTCGTTCTTTTAAAATTATCCAGCCGACAAAAGCAGTAGCAAGTGGCGCAGATCCAATAATAAAAACAGCATTCGCAACTGTGGTTAATAAAATAGCATACACATAACAAATCGAGCCTAACCCTAGCACTATCCCAGCCCAGATACCCGGGCGACCAATAGCACGAAAAGCATCAAAAACACCGATTCGATATTTAAATAGCAAAATAAAAAACAACATCGAGGAGAATGCTAGGCCTCGATAAAACAGAATTTGCCAACCGCTCGCGGATTCAATATTACGCAGTAAAATGCCTGATAAGCTCAGAAAAATTCCACCAATAATGACCAAAGTGATACCGTAAGTGTATTTACGTTCCAATTTTAAATAGTGCTAAAAAAGAAAACAGTTTTCCATACGACCAGTAAAAAAACAAGCTTATATAGATACCATAATAGCCTGGATAATTAATTGTAAAACTGGGGTTTAATACCATTGATTGATAGCACAGATAAGGCTATCGAGTGGCTTTTAAATGTGACGTTAGTTGAGCTTGGTTTATTATACAAACGTTAAATCATCCTAGTAATGTGGCTTGTAATCTAAGTATCTTTGCCCAGAAAAGCTAGAAACTCTTGCGGTATATTTTTTTCTAAGTTTATTCGTCGCGAGGCTCTAGGATTTCAACACAGACCGCTTTCAAAAGTTCAGGATCAACATTAGTAGAGTCTATGGCTTGCAGCAAAGAGTCGACGGCCTCAATGACGGTGACTCCACCTTCTTGACACATCGCCCTAAGAATTGGCCTGAATTCTTCTGTTTTTTGTGCTAGCGCATCGACACCAATGAGCTGAATAATGCCCTGACGGGCCGTATACATTTCTTCTGGGATGATTATATTTGTCATTAATGATGGATCCGAAATTAAAATAAAGAACGATCACGACAACGCTACTAAATAATGGTATCAATACGCTATTCATGATTAAACTGAATTTTGATAAAGGTATCAATCAATTTAGCCTCTGGCTGCTTTATATTTAAGCTAAAATTTGGTTAAACAAAAAGACTTAACCTATGCCTAGCAGTCTGTATTTAAATTCTGAAAACAGCAACACTACTTTATCATACAGATAACGTTGCTTTTAAATGGCTGGCATTTCAATCCTAGCTAGAACGCTTAGTTGAAAATCATCATTATCTTGGAATAAGCGAATTATTGATTCGGAGGTTTTTTTTACTAATGAGTTAGTTGGGCGAACTAACTGCTTCAGCCCAACTAAAATAACTCACTGCCGGCTTTATTTTGCTGCAATAATAATAATTTCTACTTTATATTCTGGTGTTGCCAATCTTGCTTCACAGCAAGCTCTTCCAGGGGAGTGTCCTTCAGGTACCCATTGGTCCCAAACTTCGTTCATTTTCGCAAAGTCCCCCATGTTTGCAATCCAGATCGTGGCTTGCAGTATTTTACTTTTATCACTGCCAGCCTCAGTCAATAATTTGTCAACCTTAGCGAGCATCGAACTTGTTTGTTCAGTAATATCTCCCGACGGATCACCAACTTGGCCAGCGAGGTAGATTGTCTCGTTGTGTATTACCATTTGGCTCATGCGAGCGTTTGTTTCGAATCTTTGTAGTGCCATTTTATAGTCCTGTTATTGTTAAAATTGTTGCCTGATGGTTTTATCAGAGCCCTGCTAGGTTTTAGTTCTGTTGCAAATGTTTCTTCAAAAAGACTCTGGTTCGCTCTTCTTTAGGATTGGAGAATAATTGATCTGGCGGTCCTTCCTCACAAACCACCCCTTGATCCATAAATAGTACATGGTCGGAGACTTCACTAGCAAAGTTCATTTCGTGGGTGACGATTAGCATCGTCATATGCTCACTTGCCAACTGTTTCATCACCAGGTTCACCTCATCCACTAACTCGGGATCAAGCGCAGAAGTCGCCTCATCAAAAAGCATTACCTTTGGTTTCATTGCCAGAGCGCGGGCTATCGCGACACGTTGTTTTTGTCCCCCTGACAGATATGCAGGGAAGGTCTCTGCTTTGTCTTCCAAACCAACTTTTGTCAGCAACTCCATGCAATACTCGGTGGCCTCACGTTTTTCCATGCCCTTAAGTTTCATTGGTGCCAAACGCACATTATCCATAGTTGATAAGTGCGGAAACAAATTAAACTGCTGGAACACCATACCCATGTTTTGCCTTACCGAATTAATGTGCCGCTCAAATTCCAATCCCTTCATGTCAGGTTGATTGACTCGCACGCCATCCAGCCATATCTCGCCATCATCGATGGTTTCGAGGTGATTAATCGAGCGTAACAGAGTACTTTTTCCCGAACCTGATGAGCCAATAATTGATACGATTTGACCGCGCGTTACCTGCAAATCAATACCTTTAAGTACTTCAAGGTCGCCAAAGGCCTTTTTCACATTAATAATGTCTAACATTAAATTTGGGCTTGTGTTTTTGCCCGCTTCCGATTGAACGTACATTATCTTCTGCCCTCAAGTTTCTTCTCAAATAGGTTCAGGCTAGTCTCCAGAATCAGATTTAGAAAGTAGTAGATTACCGCCACTGAAATATAGAATTCAAAAGGACGAAAAGTATTGGCAATTTCAAACTGGGCATTTAGCACCAGTTCGGTTACGCCAATCACAGAGAGTACCGATGTATCTTTCAACATGATGATCATATTGTTACCCAATTGTGGCAACGCTCGAAAGATCGCTTGCGGCACGATAAAAAACCATAAGGTTTGCATGCGACCAAAACCTAATGACCTTGCCGCTTCAGTTTGACCTTTTTCAATCGATAAGATGGTAGCGCGGAAAATATCGGCGTTGTAGGCCATATAATGAATGCCCAAACCCAAGATTCCTGTCAGCAACGCTGGAATCAAAATCCCGACCTGGCCCAAGCCAAAATACAGTAAATACAATTGCAGTAATAATGGCGTACCCATAAATAACCAAATAAAGCAACGCAATGGATAGCTAAATATTTTCTTGCCGTAAAGCGTGGTAAGCGACACGGCCAATCCGCCCACTAGAGAAATAATAGCGGCGAATAAAGCGATTAATAAGGTATACCCAGTGCCCGTAAGCAAAGTCGGTATGTTTTCCCAAACTGGAGTGAAGTCAAAATTCATAACGGCTTCCTCCGGTTAGTGCGAAAGGTAACGGGTGTAACGGTTGTAAAGCCAGTCCACAAAACTGATTACGCCGTAAATCAGTATGAGGTAAAAGGCTGCCGAGACCGCGAATACTTCAAACGGTTTGTAGGTTGAACTGATGATACGCTGAGACTGGTAAGTGAGCTCTACCACTGAAATGATCGACACCAATGACGACCCTTTTATAATAATCACACTCAGCACGCCCAAAGAGCGAATCATAAGCCCAGCGGCTTGTGGTAAAATAACTGAAATCATAGTTTGCGTGCGCGAAAAGCCGAGCGAACGTGAAGCTTCGTTTTGTCCTTTGTCCACGGCAATGATAGATCCGCGAATGGCCTCGGACATATACGCGCCGCCATTTAGGCCAATAGCCAACAAACCAGCCGTATAGGCTTCCAAATTAATACCGAAGGCAGATCCACCGTAATAAAAAATCAGTAGTTGAACAAAAAATGGAGTGCCCCGAATCACGCTGATATAAATTCGTGCTGGCCATCGTATTAAACGAAAAGCAGATGAACGCATTATGACCAGTGTTATCGCTACGACCAAACCCAGCATGAATGCCAAAACCGAGATGGTAACTGTGATCCACGCTGCTTCTAGCAGTAAAGGCGTAATCTGCCACATTAAATCAAAATCCATATCTCATCCTCGCGTTCTAATTTTTAGAACTGTGTGTTGATAACAAATCTCGACAGTTAATGAAAAATCTTTTTTAAACACAAACATTAAAATGCTACTTTGAAAAGGTAGATCATGATCAATAAATGCTAACCATATAAAAGGTAACAACTAATTTTTCTTTACTCAATATTAAGATATGACGAAAACGACTAACGGTTAGGATCATGATTCAGCCGTTAGTCGTCTACTCGTTATAGCTTAAAAATACTACTTCGAAATGTCGAAACCAATCCATTTGTCCATAAGACTTGCGTAGGTACCATCGGCCTTAATTTCATCAAGGGCTTTTTGAATGGCGGCCTTCAATTCCAGCTGGCCGCGCTGAACGGTAATAGCTGCTGGATATCTTTCCAAACCTTCTGTAGCAATACGACGGAATTTGTAACCTTTTTCCTTCATCGCAACTGCCACAGGTACGTCATCAACCGCAATAGCGGACACACGACCCGTATTCAAGGCCAATAATAAATCAGGTAGCCCCTGAAAAGTCTGGTTAGACCATGAGTTCTTGTCATCTTTTACCCTGTTGACGGCCCAAGTATTGGCAGTCTCGCCCAAGGTTGACCCCATCACTTTACCATTCATGTCAGATGCTGAATTAATGCCAGAATCTTCTTTGGTGTACAAAGCGGAGCCAGCCCAATAGTAGTCAGTGGTAAAATCAACCGCTTTTCTACGCTCTTCTGTATCACTCATTGAGCAAATACAGGCGTCATATTTACCAGCAACCAAAGCAGCGATAATACCATTCCAAGGCGTGGTTTTTATCTCTGCCTTTAAACCCATTTTCTTTGCTATAGCGTTGGCAACATCCACGTCAAAACCTTTTACATTGCCTGATAAATCAACAAAGCTAAAGGGCGGATAGGCGCCTGAGTTGGATACTTTCAACACCCCGCTTTCTTTAATCTCACTAAAGTCGCGTGCTTGGCTAGCCGAAAACGATAGCATCATAATCAGTGTCGCAGCCGTTACTGCAACACCTGTTCTGGTCAATAATTTCATATTAATTTCTCCTAAGAATAAAGATTATTTTTTGTTTTATTGCGAATAAATACGCACTTAACTACCCATTGCCACTTAACTTACCATCAATGAAATCACGTTGGTACTTACACTCACTCACGCCGACTCCACAATTGATAGGTTAAATTACATCACAACAGCATTGACCTAAATAGTATTCAGGTTGCCAATCGATG
>JBLHWR010000022.1:0-24729 GCA_047629275.1 Gammaproteobacteria bacterium | reverse complement strand
TCGAAAGACGACCTAGCTGCTAATCGACGTGTCATGGTAGAGCTAATAAGATAAGTCATTAGGCCAGCCAAATTAAGGCTGCCCTAAATGGGCTTAATTAACAGTGCCGTAACTTAATTCAAGGCCCCTATCTTACGATTGTTTGAGGCGCGAGTACTTAGATTGCCAATAAATCTCGGTCCCTTCATTTTGTAATGCAACGAAACGTGAAAGAATAAAAAATAAATCTGATAAGCGGTTAATGTACTGGCTGGTTATCGGGTTCATAGCTTCTTTTGCTTTGAGCGTTACTAGTGAACGTTCCACTCGACGACAAACCGTTCTTGCCAAGTGCAAAAAAGCGGTCGCTGGAGAGCCAGCGGGTAAAATAAACTCTTTCAATGGTGGCAATACAGCATTAAATTCTTCTGCTGCAGATTCTATACCGTCAACATGGTTTGCTTGCATCAAAGACTTGCCTGGTTGGCACAGTTCAGCTCCAATATCAAATAAGTCATGTTGAACTAAGGATAGGACTTTTAGAACCCTATCGTCCTCAATAGCGTTCAACGCTATTCCAATGACTGCATTTAGCTCGTCAACTTCACCAAGACAGTGAATTCTAACGTCATCCTTAGCACGGCGAGACCCGTCAGCCAAACCAGTGCTGCCCTCATCACCCGTGCGGGTGACGATAGCTGATAATCGATTGCCCATAAAAATAACCTAATGTTGTATAACAAGTTTAGAAAGTATTACTAGATAAATAATGAGCAATAATGTCGATATTCATCATCATCCCTTCTTACCATCTGATATCAGAAAATCATCTAGCATTTCCGCTGAATTATAATGACTGATGTAAGATGTTACCAATAAATATAAAAAAAGCGCGATAAGTGAAACATTATTTAGTTGAATTTTTGACTTGAGACGCACTATATTTGTGCTCTCTCCAGACGACAAGTAAACCACCCGATATAATAAAAATCACACCAGGAAAAAGCCGATCAAAAGGTGTTTCATCAAAGATTAACCAACCAAATATAAAAGCAAATGGAATGCCAAAATACTCAAAAGGTGAAAGTTTACTGGGTTTTGTCAATCGGTAAGCTGTAATCATACAAAAAACAGCAAATCCGCCAACCACGCCCATAGCCAATAGCCAGAGCCAATCCGTTGTCCGAGTTACTGGAATATAACCCGTCGTAAAGAGCAGTATTCCTGAACTGCATATTAACGCACCAAAAGACGCATATAAGTTGATGAGTGCTGTTGGAATTGAATCATCGATTAATTTCACGCAAATAGTGGAAAGTGAGTAACCAAGTGACGCGACTAATGGCAGCAGGGCGTAAAAGGTAAAAATATCGGTCCCTGGTTGAATAATAAGTAAAACGCCAATAAAACCAGTAGCAACAGCAGCCCAACGCCAGATTCCGACCGTGTGTTTGAGGATCGGGATTGACAAAATAGTAATAAAGATAGGTCCTATATAGGTAAGAGTTGTCGCCGTAGCAAAAGCTAATTTGGTTATTCCAAAATAAAAGCAGTACTGGGCAACACCTAAAATTAATCCCCTGAATAAGCCAAAGCGCCACTGCTTAAAACACAATTTTCGCCCGCTACGATGCCACTCTTGTGAGAGTACTAGTACCAGGATAGATGGCAGCAAACCAAATATATTGCGAAAAGTTGCTAATTGTTGCACTGGATAACGATCCCCCAGATGTTTGATAATGGCAGCTTGGGTATCGAACAGAAATAATGCGAGTAAAATAAATAGCACTGCTTTCGCGAAATCGATATTCTTATCGGGCAAAGTAGTGTGCCATCTGATTAAGAGGTTAACTAGAAATAGGGATTACATTCTCATGCAAACGAAGCAAATGAGAGCGTAAAATAAATCCTAACTACAGGTTAAATGGTTCAATATCTTGATATCGTACAGTTTAATGGATTGATTATATTAAGTGAAGAAACTATTGCATCGGTCTAGACTAACTTTAATTCTTCAACCAAATCGTCAAATTCACCGCTGGAGATCATTCCGACTAAGTCATCGCATCCACCAATATGAGTGTCGCCAATAAATATTTGAGGAACACTAGACCTACCATGGCTAACCTTAAGCATTTCTTCATAGGCCTCAGGTCTTTCTCCAACATCAATTTCGTCAAAAGAAAGGTTTTTTTGTTTAAGAAGTTGTTTTGCGCGGTAACAGAAACTGCACAACATAGACGAATAAATAGTAATGCCTGACATGAGTGTTTTGATGTCCTAGTAAGCTACAGTTAAGTACGTTAAATAGATAATTTTATCATGTTTTTATCATCGGGAAGTGCAAGATTTTTGGTTTTATGCCGTCAGCGTTTTAACTTTTGAAAGATGGTTAAATAATTATTATTGATATTTGATCATTTTTGCCTATTCAGGCATAGACGAAAAATAGCATTTATCGTAGAATTCCACTTCAAAGAAGTTGCTGCTTTCGCAGTGTATTATTTTAATTTTAATTTCTAATGGAAAGGACTTCATGTTCCTTCTATTTTTGTGCGCGCGCATTTTTTTGAACCTGGAGGTTTTGTGCCAAACCCAGCAATATTAGCCCTGCAAGATGGAACTATATTTGAGGGTACATCGATCGGGGCCGACGGTATGTCACCAGGCGAGGTGGTATTTAATACATCGATGACCGGCTACCAAGAAATTTTGACCGATCCATCCTATTGTCGCCAACTCATTACGCTAACCTATCCCCATATTGGTAATACCGGCGTCAATAGTGAAGATGAAGAAGCTGTGGATATTCATGCCAGCGGATTAATCATCAGAGACCTACCCTTAGTTGCCAGTAACTGGAGAAGTGAAAGTAGCTTACAGGACTACCTTGTGGCTCGAAATGTAGTTGCGATTGCCGACATAGACACGCGGAAACTAACACGGCATCTGCGTGACCATGGTGCCCAAAATGGCGCTATTATCGCTGGAGAAAATCCATCAATAGAAAAAGCATTGGAAGCTGCCAAAGCATTTGAAGGGCTCCAGGGTATGGATTTGGCAAAAGTTGTCAGCACAAAGAAAGTCTATGATTGGTCTTTGTCTACCTGGACCTTAGAGCGAGGCTATGAAGAATCTATTGATAATAGATATCACATTGTTGCTTATGATTACGGTATCAAGAAGAATATACTTTGTATGCTCGCTGAACGTGGCGCGAGAATAACAGTTGTTCCTGCGCAGACACCTGCTGAAACAGTGTTAGGAATGAAGCCAGATGGTGTGTTTTTGTCAAATGGGCCAGGCGATCCAGAGCCCTGCGATTATGCTATCGCGGCGATACAGACCATTCTTGAAGCTAATATACCCATCTTTGGCATCTGTTTAGGACATCAGTTGTTAGCACTCGCTAGTGGTGCAAAAACACTGAAAATGAAGTTTGGTCACCATGGTGCTAATCATCCAGTGCAGGACGTCGCTACTGGCGTTGTAATGATAACCAGTCAAAATCATGGTTTTGCGGTAGACCAGACAAGCTTGCCTGATAACTTACGTACAACGCACATTTCCCTATTTGATCGCAGTTTACAGGCCGTGCATCGTATCGATAAACCTGCTTTTAGCTTTCAGGGTCATCCCGAAGCGAGTCCTGGACCACATGATGTTGCTCCTTTGTTTGATCACTTTTTTGAATTGATTGAGGCGTATATCAAGGGCAAAACTGATAGCGCAAATGCCGGCGGAGAAGCCTAATGCCATTAAGAAAAGACATTAAGTCGGTTTTGATCATTGGCGCTGGGCCCATTGTTATTGGTCAGGCTTGTGAATTCGACTACTCGGGCGCGCAGGCTTGTAAGGCACTCAAAGAAGAAGGGTTGCGGGTTATATTGATCAACTCTAATCCTGCCACCATCATGACTGACCCCGGTACGGCCGATGCAACCTATATCGAGCCGATACACTGGAAGGCAGTCGAGAAAATAATTGAAAAAGAACGCCCCGATGTTTTGTTGCCGACCATGGGTGGCCAGACAGCACTTAACTGTGCGCTCGACCTAGATCGAGAAGGTGTGCTTAAAAAATACAACGTAGAAATGATTGGTGCTAGTCGCGAAGCCATCGATATGGCTGAAGATCGCGATCAATTCCGAAAAGCAATGACTGATATTGGTTTAAGCACACCGAAGGCCTTTATTGCCCATAGCCTGGAAGAAGCTTGGCAAGGGCAGGCGCAAATTGGCTTCCCTATTATTATTCGGCCTTCATTCACAATGGGCGGAAGCGGCGGTGGTATTGCTTATAACCGTGAAGAATTCGAAGATATTATCAAGCGCGGACTTGAACTCTCGCCGACTACCGAGGTATTGATCGAAGTATCGGTACTAGGCTGGAAAGAGTACGAAATGGAAGTCGTGCGTGACCGTAACGACAATTGTATTATTATTTGCTCCATCGAAAACCTTGATCCGATGGGCGTGCATACGGGCGATTCTATTACAGTGGCTCCTGCACAAACGCTGACTGATAAGGAATATCAAATCATGCGTAATGCTTCGATTGCGGTATTACGGAAAATTGGTGTCGAGACAGGTGGGTCAAACGTACAGTTTGCGATTAATCCAGAAAATGGTGAAATGATCGTCATCGAAATGAACCCACGAGTGTCACGTTCTTCCGCTTTGGCGTCAAAGGCAACGGGGTTTCCAATTGCTAAAGTAGCTGCCAAGTTGGCAGTTGGATATACTTTAGATGAGCTACAAAATGACATTACTGGTGGCGCAACTCCGGCATCGTTTGAGCCTTCGATTGATTATGTCGTGACTAAAATTCCGCGATTTACTTTTGAGAAATTTCCTCAGGCAGATGATCGCTTATCGACTCAAATGAAGTCGGTTGGTGAAGTCATGGCGATTGGGCGTAGCTTTCAGGAATCATTCCAGAAAGCGCTCCGTGGTTTAGAAACGGGTGTGTTTGGTCTGGATGAAATCGTTGATCCAAATCTGAATGAAGACGAGCGTGAAGACATGTTTCGAAAAGAGCTTAGATTGCCCGGTGCGAATCGTATTTGGTACGTGGCCGATGCATTCCGTGCTGGATATAGTGCTCAGCGACTATTCGACGAAACTAAAATTGACCCCTGGTTCTTGGCGCAGATTGAAGACTTGGTCCGTTGTGAAACAGAGTTAAAAGGGCGTGATGTCAAATCAATCAGCGCCAAAGAATTCTTTGCTCTAAAAAGAAAAGGCTTTTCAGATAGGCGTCTGGCGACCGTACTTGAAGCGGATGAAATAGAAGTAGGTGACTTGCGTCGAGCGCTGGGTATTCGCCCCGTTTATAAACGAGTTGATACTTGTGCAGCAGAATTTTCATCCTCCACTGCTTATCTTTACTCAACCTACGAGCAAGAGTGCGAAGCTGCGCCGAGTGGTCGCGACAAAATTATGGTGTTAGGTGGCGGACCTAATCGAATCGGGCAGGGAATCGAGTTCGACTATTGTTGTGTTCATGCAGCAATGGCACTGCGCGAAGACGGCTATGAAACGATTATGGTTAATTGCAACCCTGAGACTGTCTCGACTGACTACGACACCTCCGATCGATTGTATTTCGAACCCTTGACCTATGAAGATGTGCTCGAAATAGTTCATCTAGAAAAGCCTAAAGGTGTGATCGTCCAGTTTGGTGGGCAAACCCCGTTAAACTTGGCTCGTGTACTCGAAGCTGCAGGTGTACCTATTATTGGTACAACGCCAGATTCGATTGACCTAGCCGAAGATCGCGAGCGTTTCCAAAAAATGATTAATGATCTGGGGTTGCTTCAACCCCCCAATCGCATTGCATTTGATGTTGAATCCTCCGCTGCTTTGGCCGATGAGGTTGGTTTCCCGCTAGTGGTAAGACCTTCTTACGTGCTAGGTGGACGTGCAATGGAAATCGTGCACGATCAGGAAGATCTGGCCAATTACATGAAGGGAGCGGTAAAAATCATTAAAGATTCACCGATATTGCTCGACCGTTTCCTGGATGAAGCGATTGAAGTCGATGTTGATGCTATATGTGATGGCGAGAATGTCGTCATTGGTGGCTTAATGGAGCATATCGAGCAAGCGGGCGTTCATTCAGGTGATTCCGCCTGTTCACTTCCACCTTACTCACTGCCTGATCATATTCAAAAGAAACTTTGTACCCAAGTAGCGCAACTAGCGAAAGCCCTCAATGTTGTTGGCTTGATGAATACTCAGTTCGCCATTAAAGGTGAAGAAATTTATATTCTTGAGGTTAACCCGAGAGCTGCGCGTACCGTGCCTTTTGTTTCTAAAGCAACCGGCATTCCTTTAGCGAAAGTGGCTGCGCGTTGCATGGTCGGTCAGTCTTTGATTGATCAAGGTAGAACAGAACAAGTAATACCTGATTTTGTATCGGTTAAAGAATCCGTATTCCCGTTCGCAAAATTTCAAGGTGTTGACCCGATTCTTGGGCCAGAAATGAAATCTACTGGAGAAGTGATGGGGATTGGTCAGTCGTTTTCTGAGGCTTTTGCGAAAGCCATGCAAGGGGCGGGCGTCAGTATTCCTATGTCTGGCACTGCATTTTTAAGCGTGCGTGAAACCGACAAACGATCGGTTGCTAGTTTGGCAAAAGATCTTCACGATCGAGGATTTAATTTAGTCGCAACAAGTGGTACAGCGAAGATGATTCAGGCCGCTGGTATCGAATGTAAGCATGTCAATAAAGTGAAAGAAGGTCGGCCACACATTGTTGATATGATAAAGAACGATGAAATTGCGTTAATCGTCAATACCACCGAAGGTCGGTCTGCTATTGGTGACTCCTATGCGATTCGTCGTGAGGCACTCATGCATTCGGTTTGTTACTCTACGACGCTTTCAGGCGGAAAAGCGATCTGTCAGGCCATGTCTCACCGCGAGATTGGTGACGTATATAGGCTGCAAACATTGCATCAGGATTATTAATTATGAACCAAATTCCAGTAACAGCTGAAGGCTCTGAAAGATTAAAGGCAGAACTAAAAGATTTAAAATATGTAAAAAGACCTATTGTAATTGAGGCCATTGCAGTTGCAAGAGACCACGGTGACTTAAAAGAAAATGCTGAATACCATGCGGCCCGTGAAGAGCAGGGCTTTATGGAAGGGCGTATTGCTGAGCTAGAGTCAGTGTTAGGTAATGCTCAAATTATTGACGTTAAAAAACTAAATCAAACAGGCAAGGTTGTTTTTGGCTGTACAGTTGAGTTAATTGATGTTGAAAGTGATGAACAGGTTACTTATCAGATTGTGGGTAATATTGAAGCTGATATTAAGTTAAATCGAATCGCTATCAGTTCACCTATCGCGAGAGCAATGATAGGTAAAGAAGAAGGCGATGAAGTGATTGTCCGTGCGCCTAGTGGTGACCGCGAATATGAGGTAACTGCGGTTCACTATCGCTAGTTAAAGAGACGCCGGCTATCGTCTAGAACGTGTAGGCTTACTCTTTAGAGCTGGGCTGGCTATTTTAGCTGGCAGGTCGGCTTTAACATTGCGTCGATAAATCACCGCAATGTTTCCAATGGTTTGTACTGGCTCAGCCTTATGACGGGCGCAAATAGCGTCAATCATTTGTTTTTTAACAGATTTTTCAGAAGCTGGTATTCGAATTTTAATAAGCTCATGATGCTCAATAGCAATTTCGATTTCATTTTGAACCGCTTCAGTTAAGCCGTTTTGGCCGATCATTACGACGGGCTTTAATTGATGAGATTCGGCTCTTAAACGTTTATTTTGTACTTTTGTTAGGTTCATTGTAATGCTAAGTTCTGATGTGGCTTTAAAGCTGAGCATACTAACACAGGTTGTCTTTATAGGTTTCGAGAATTAAAGCATGTCACGCTCCAAAAGTAGCCAAAAATGGCTCCAGGAACACCATGACGATCAATACGTCCTGCAGGCACGAAAAGAAGGCTATCGCTCGCGTGCGGTTTATAAACTAATAGAGCTCCAGCAAAAAGATAAGCTGCTGAAGCCAGGTATGTTTGTGCTAGATTTGGGTGCGGCGCCTGGTGGTTGGAGTGAATATGTGAGTCATTTTGCTGGCCCGAAAGGCCGTCTGATCGCAATTGATATATTGCCGGTTGATCCAATTGCAGGCGTAGAGATTATTCAAGGAGACTTCACAGAGGCGGATACATTAGAACAAATTCTTGATTTGGTTGATAGGCAACCAGTTGACCTTGTTTTATCTGATATGGCCCCCAACTTAAGTGGAGTTGACTCAGTAGATCAGCCCAGATCAATGTATTTGGGGGAGTTGGCCTTCGAGTTAGCGAAGGATTGTTTGGCAAAAGATGGGCAATTTGTTGTTAAGCTGTTTCAGGGAGAAGGTTACGAAGCGCTTATTTCGTCGTTTAAATTGGCTTTCAAATCTGTCAAGTATCGTAAGCCAGATGCATCACGGGCAAGGTCTCGTGAGATCTATGCAGTTTGTAGTGGTTTGAAGTAAAGATTTGGGTTAAGAATACGCTAGTATCTAGTCCGTTGGGCAGTAATATGACACATTGAGTGTCGGTTCTAAATTATTCTAAGTTAGTATTTAAAAATGCTGGTTTAGTAAACACAATATAAGGTGTTGACAAGTGAATGATGTAGCAAAGAATTTAATATTATGGGTGGTAATCGCTGTTGTCTTATTGACGGTATTCCAGAGCTTTGGTGGACGCACTACTAGTAGTGGCACCAATCTCAAGTACTCTGATTTCCTTACTCAGGTAAAGCAAGGTCAGGTTCAAGAAGTTGTGATCGAAGGTCAAAACATCACGGGTCAGTTGAAATCGGGTATTGCATTCACGACCTACAGTCCTGAGACAGATAATTCAGCAATAATTGGTGAAATGGATCGTGCAAACGTTTCAATTGTCGGTAAGCCGCCTGAGCAGCCTTCTTTACTTGCGCACATATTCGTAAGCTGGTTCCCATTTATTGTTTTAATAGGCTTGTGGGTTTTCTTCATGCGCCAAATGCAAGGTGGCGGTGGCGGCAAAGGCGCTATGTCATTTGGCAAAAGCAAGGCGCGCTTACTGAGTGAAGATCAAATTAATATTTCCTTTAACGATGTTGCAGGCGTTGATGAGGCAAAGGAAGAAGTAGGTGAGTTGGTAGAGTTTCTTCGAGACCCCTCTAAATTCCAAAAGCTCGGTGGTAGAATTCCTCGTGGTATCTTGATGGTAGGCTCTCCGGGTACAGGTAAAACACTTCTCGCTAAAGCCATAGCGGGTGAAGCCAAAGTGCCCTTCTTTACTATCTCGGGTTCTGACTTTGTTGAAATGTTTGTTGGTGTCGGCGCCTCTCGTGTTCGTGATATGTTTGAGCAGGCAAAGAAGCATTCTCCCTGCATAATCTTTATAGATGAAATTGATGCTGTTGGTAGACATCGTGGTGCTGGAGTTGGCGGTGGTCATGATGAGCGTGAGCAAACATTAAATCAGCTACTGGTTGAAATGGATGGTTTTGAAGGTAATGAAGGCGTTATTGTAATTGCCGCAACTAATCGTCCTGACGTGTTAGACCCAGCCTTATTAAGACCTGGTCGTTTTGATCGTCAAGTTGTTGTGCCTCTTCCCGATGTTCGTGGTCGTGCACAAATCCTCAAAGTTCATATGCGAAAAGTGCCCGCTGCTGATAATGTAGATGCCATGGTAATTGCGCGTGGTACGCCAGGTTTTTCTGGTGCTGATCTTGCCAATTTAGTCAATGAAGCCGCTCTGTTTGCTGCAAGAAGCAATAAGAAGCTCGTGTTTATGGGTGAGTTTGAGAGAGCAAAAGATAAGATCATGATGGGCGCTGAGCGCAAGTCAATGATAATGAATGACGCTGAGAAAAAACTCACTGCTTATCATGAAGCAGGGCATGCGATTGTTGGTCGAATAGTGCCTGAGCATGATCCAGTTTATAAGGTAAGTATCATTCCTCGAGGTCGTGCGTTGGGTGTGACTATGTTTTTGCCGGTCGAAGATCGCTATAGTTACAGCAAAAAATTGCTCGAAAGTCAGCTGTCTAGTTTGTACGGTGGTCGCATAGCAGAAGAGCAAATCTTTGGAGCCGACGCCGTTACAACGGGTGCATCAAACGATATTGAGCGAGCGACTAGCATTGCCCGCAGTATGGTGACTCAATGGGGTCTATCCGACCGTATGGGACCATTATCGTACAGCGAAGAAGAAGGCGAAGTCTTCCTTGGTAAATCAATGGGCAAACAAAAAACAGTATCAGATGAGACTGTCCGAGCCATTGATTCTGAAATTCGGACGCTTATTGACAGAAACTATCAACGCTCAGTCGATATTTTGAAAGAAAATGAAGATAAGCTGCACGTTATGGCTGATGCATTGATGAAATATGAAACAATTGACTCCAGTCAAATTGATTCAATCATGGAAGGTAAGGTTCCTGGCCCACCTAAGGACTGGACTGACGATGAATCTAGTTCTTCTGGTACTGGTGGCAATAATGCTCCAGTTGAGGCAGAAAAAACTAAGGAAGATGAAAACTCAGATCTTCCTGATCCAGCTACTAAGCTTCACTAACTTTAAGCTAGGGCAAAGATTGAGCAATCGATCTTTGCTTTTTTTATGCGCTCAACAAACTTAGCAAAAGACAATTTAGATCAATTTAAGTCGAAAAATTACGTTAAAGTAATGGGCGTGATAAACACGACACCAGACTCATTTTCGGATGGTGGACAGTTTTCTGTTATAGATAACGCCTTCCAGCATGCGCTTAAAATGATCGAAGATGGCGTTGATATTCTTGATGTGGGTGGAGAGTCGACTAGACCTGGCTCAGTGCAAGTCGACCTTGAGCAAGAACTTTTTCGCACCGTTCCACTCATTAAATTAATTCGAGAAGTATCGGATGTGCCTATTTCAATCGATACCAATAAGCCCGATGTAATGCAGCAAGCAGTCGATGCTGGGGCTACCATGATTAACAGTATTTGGGCCCTCCGATTAGAGAGTTCATTGGAATTGGCGGCAGACCTTGATGTACCAGTGTGCTTTATGCACATGCAGGGTACGCCAGAAACAATGCAAAAAAATCCTACTTATGACAATGTAGTGAGTGAAGTGCTGGATTTTTTAAAGCGTCGTATTGATGCTGCAATTGACGCAGGCATCAAGCCGCACAATATCATTATTGACCCTGGCTTTGGTTTTGGAAAAACATTGCAACATAACTTGCAGCTGTTGAAATCGCTTGCCGAATTTAAATCATTAGGCGTGCCCTTGCTAGTAGGCATGTCACGAAAGGGCATGATCGGTACGATACTCGATAAGCCTGTCGATCAACGACTTTACGGCAGCGTTTCGAGTGCCGTTATTGCAGCAATGTTAGGGGCTGATATAGTCCGTGTTCACGATGTCCCTGAAACGTTAGATGCCATTGCAATGGTAAATGCACTGCATCAACTAGGTTAAATTAGACCGCTATGTGGACGGGTTTGGTTAGAAAATAAAAATAAACAAGGGAGGGTTGTAATGAGCCGACGATATTTTGGTACTGATGGCATTCGTGGCAAGGTAGGCGTTCCACCAATGACGGTTGATTTTGTAATGAAGGTTGGCTGGGCGGCTGGCAAGGTGCTAGCTAAGCAGGGTAAAGGAAGTGTTGTTATTGGAAAGGATACTCGAATATCTGGCTACATGTTTGAATCAGCTCTAGAGGCAGGTCTGGCCGCTGCGGGTCTAGATGTTATACTGCTAGGCCCTATGCCGACACCCGCAGTCGCTTATATGACGCAGGCTCGCAGAGCGGTTGCTGGCATAGTGATTAGTGCATCGCATAATCCATATCATGACGATGGGGTTAAGTTCTTTAATGCTGATGGCTATAAGCTGTCAGATAAAGTTGAACAAGCAATAGAAGACATGATTGACCAGCCACTGACGATGGTTGAATCTGAATTATTGGGCAAAGCAACTCGAATGGAAGATGCGAGAGGTCGCTATATCGAGTATTGCAAGAGTTCAATCCCGTTTAACACGACATTAAGAGGGATGAAGATAGTGGTCGATTGTGCCCATGGTGCAACTTATCATATTGCCCCCGCCGTCTTTCGTGAATTAGGTGCTGATGTACTTGAACTAGGATGCAAGCCAAACGGTTTGAATATCAATAAAGATGTTGGTGCGCTTCATCCTGACAATATGCGTGCAATGGTGTTAGAAAATCAGGCTGATATGGGCATTGCGTTCGATGGTGATGGCGATCGACTGATGATGATGGACTCCAAAGGTGATGTGAAAGACGGTGACCAACTGCTTTATATAATTGCTAAAAGTAAATTAATGACGGGTCGTCTAGCGGGTGGAGTAGTCGGTACACTGATGACTAACCTAGGGCTTGAGCATGCTTTGGAAAAAGAAGGCATTGGATTCGAAAGAGCTAATGTAGGTGATCGACATGTTATGGAAAAGTTAATGGATAAAGGCTGGTCTGTTGGTGGAGAGTCATCGGGGCATATTATTTGTCTTGATAAGACATCGACAGGCGATGGCATTATAGCCTCTTTGCAAGTGTTAGATTGGTTAGTTGAAAAGGGCATCACTTTGACCGAAGCCTGTGACGGCATGACTTTATACCCTCAAATTATGATTAATGTACCTATTGCTAAAAAGATTGATTTTGAATCCATGCCGGAGATTCAGCAAGCGGTAAGTGCGGCAAAGTTAGAGCTCAACGGAAAAGGTAGGGTTTTGCTTAGAGCATCGGGTACAGAGCCATTGATTAGGGTAATGGTGGAAGGTGAGGATGCTGCGTTAGTGAGTAAACTGGCATCGGAAATAGCCGCCTGTGTAACCCTATCGGCATCAAATTGACTAATTGCATAATATATTGATTTGTCGATTGATTTATTGCCGTTAGATGAGTAACCTTTCCGCGATTTTATTACTAGTTAAGATAGATGAGAACCACCCTAATTGTTGGAAACTGGAAGATGAATGGCAGCTTAGCCAGCGTCAACGAGCTAGTTGACGATATTAAAGCTGGGCATGGGGCAAATTATTTTGAAAATATTGAGCTAGTCGTTTGCCCTTCATCTATTTTCCTGATGGATGTTGGTAGTATGCTAGATGGGACTGGTGTCCTGCTAGGTGCTCAGAACGTTTGTGATCAAGCAGCAGGTGCTTTTACCGGTGAAACTTCAGCTGCTATGCTAAAGGGGTGTGGTTGTCGTTACGCGCTAGTGGGGCACTCTGAACGCCGTGCACTTTATTTAGAATCAGACCGGCTCGTTGCTGATCGTTTCGCAATGGCTGTTAAATTTGGTTTAATCCCAATCTTATGTGTTGGTGAGTCTTTGAAAGAGCGTGAAGAAGGCTTAACAGAATCGGTTGTTGTAAGACAGTTAGAAGCTGTAATTGAGTCAAATGGTATTTTAGCAATAGCCAATAGCGTTATTGCTTATGAACCAGTTTGGGCAATCGGCACAGGGCAAGTCGCAACACCCGAACAAGCCCAAGTAGTTCATCGGTTTATTCGAGCCAAGTTAGCGGAACTGGATTCAGTTGTCGCTGAAAACGTACAGATTTTATATGGCGGAAGCATGAACCCGAAAAATGCAAAGCTCTTATTATCCCAGCCTGATATAGATGGTGGTTTAATAGGTGGTGCGGCATTAAATGCTTCCGACTTTTTAGCAATTGCTCAATCCGTTTAGGAAAGTTTGATGGAAAATTTAAATAGCGCATTGCTTATTGTTCAGGTGATTCTGTCAGTAAGCTTGATTGTTTTGGTACTAATGCAACACGGTAAAGGAGCTGATGCAGGTGCCGCTTTCGGCAGTGGTTCTTCATCGACCGTATTTGGCTCTAAAGGTTCGGGTAATTTCTTAACTAAAACAACGGCCATTCTAGCTACGTTATTTTTCGTTGTTTGTATGTCTTTGGCATATTTAGGTAGTCATCGTAACGACTCTGGAAGTCTAATGCAGAGCGTGACTTCAATGGGTGCCGAAGAGGCTCAAGAAACGACATTAGTAGAAACCGATCTGCCGCCCGTTGACGCATCATCTGATGTGATTCCAGGGTCAGATTTACCGCCTGCTAACTAATGAATTATTGCCGATGTGGTGGAATTGGTAGACACGCTATCTTGAGGGGGTAGTGGCGAAAGCTGTGCCGGTTCGACTCCGGCCATCGGCACCATTTTTAAGTAAAGATTTAGATTTTAATTGCGATTGTGTTGTCATAAATTGATTATATTTGTTAAAATAGTTTTCATAGTTTGAGGCAAGTAATTAACGTTCAACTATCACCGTTATAAGTTAGTCGCTCTCCTAGCGTTAGCATTTATTTAGAGGCCTTTTGTTTCGTATGTTAGGTAACTATCTACCGATATTAATCTTCATGATTGTCACCCTTGTTATGGGTTCGATGTTCATCGTTGCAGGTAAGCTATTGGGTCCATCTCGTCCAGATGCCGAAAAAAATTCACCGTATGAATGTGGTTTTGAAGCATTCGAAGATAGTCGTATGAAATTTGATATACGCTATTATTTGGTTGCCATATTGTTTATTATTTTTGATTTGGAGATAGCGTTTCTATTCCCATGGGCAATTGTGCTCGATGAGCTCGGTACGTTTGGTTTAGTTGCAATGGCTATTTTTCTGGGTGTGCTCGTAGTCGGGTTTATTTTTGAGTGGAAAAAAGGGGCGCTCGAATGGGAGTAGAAGGTGTATTCGAGCAAGGTTTTATGACGACCTCTGCTGATAAACTAATTAACTGGGCTCGAACCGGCTCTATGTGGCCAATGACTTTTGGTTTGGCTTGCTGTGCTGTTGAAATGATGCAAGCAGGCGCAGCTCGTTATGACTTAGATCGTTTCGGAATAATCTTTCGTCCCAGCCCGCGACAATCTGACGTGATGATTGTTGCCGGTACGTTGGTTAATAAAATGGCGCCTGCCTTGCGTAAAGTCTATGACCAAATGGCCGAGCCACGTTGGGTTATATCAATGGGTTCTTGTGCTAATGGTGGTGGCTACTATCACTATTCTTATGCGGTTGTTCGTGGTTGTGATCGGGTAGTACCGGTTGACGTCTATGTGCCTGGCTGTCCACCCACAGCTGAAGCGCTTTTATATGGCATTATTCAATTGCAAAATAAAATTAAAAATACTAATACGATAGCCCGATAATATGGCAACTTCTTTAAAACAGTTAGCCGATTCTTTAGGCAGTGCTTTTGGTGAACAGCTGGTTTCTGTCGAGATTAAATATCAGGAAGTGACCATTGTTGTTACACCAGAAAACTTAATTGAAGTGGCCACTCAGCTTAAACAAAGTGATGACTTTAAGTTTGAACAGCTTGTTGATCTATGTGGTGTCGATTACTCCCAATTTGGTGTGACTGAATGGCAAACTAATGATGCTTCTAACGCAGGTTTTAGTCGAGGTGTTGATGCCTCAACGACTATGGGTCGGTTGCAATTCGGGGACGAATTAGAATCAGTTGTTGATAATGGTGCTCGTTTTGCGGTGGTTTATCATATTATATCCTATCAAAATAATTGTCGATTGCGCCTTAAAGTGTTTGCTGCTGATGATAGCTTTCCTGTTGTGCCTACCATTACTGGCGTTTGGGCTTCTGCTGACTGGTATGAGCGCGAAGCCTTCGATCTTTTTGGACTATTATTCAGTGGTCACCCCGACTTAAGACGAATATTGACTGATTATGGATTTGTTGGGCATCCGTTCCGTAAAGACTTCCCACTAATTGGCAATGTTGAAATGCGCTATGACCCTGTTAAGAGGCGGGTTATATATGAACCGGTTAGTATTGAGCCGCGAGTATTAGTCCCTAAGGTAATACGCGAAGATCATCGATATATTTCTGAAGAACAAATGATTCAAGAAAAGCAAGAGGCGCAGGGCGATGCCTGAGATTAAAAACTATACGCTGAACTTTGGTCCGCAACACCCCGCAGCACATGGTGTTTTACGCTTAGTGCTTGAGATGGACGGTGAAGTTATCGAGCGGGCTGACCCACATATTGGGCTGCTGCACCGCGGTACAGAAAAGCTTGCAGAAACTAAACCTTATAATCAAAACATTGGTTATATGGATCGGCTCGACTATGTGTCGATGATGTGTAATGAGCATGGCTATGTGCTTGCGATTGAAAAGCTGCTTGAGTTGGATATTCCAGAACGTGCCAAATATATTCGTGTCATGTTTGATGAAATTACGCGCATATTGAACCATTTAATGTGGATTGGAACGCACGCATTAGATGTTGGCGCCATGACGATGTTCCTATATGCATTTCGTGAGCGTGAAGATTTGATGGACCTGTATGAAGCGGTCTCAGGTGCACGCATGCATGCTACTTACTATCGTCCAGGCGGTGTTGCTCGTGACCTGCCGGATGCTATGCCGCAATATCAAGAAAGTCGCTGGCGCAGCAAGAAGGAAGCGGCGCGTTTAAATGAAAATCGTCAAGGTAGCCTATTAGATTTCACAGAGGATTTTACTAATCGATTCCCTGGTTACATTGACGAATATGAAACACTTTTAACCGATAATAGGATATGGAAGCAGCGTACCGTTGGTATTGGCGTTGTCACAAAGGAACGGGCGTTTCAACTTGGTTTCACTGGGCCCATGTTACGTGGCTCGGGAGTTGAATGGGATTTGCGTAAAAAACAGCCTTATGAAGTCTATGACCGAATGGACTTTGATATTCCTGTCGGTACTAACGGTGATTGTTACGATCGTTATTTGGTGCGCATTGAAGAGATGCGCCAATCTAATCGCATTGTTAAGCAGTGTATTAGCTGGTTAAGAGATAACCCCGGCATAGTATTGTCTGATAACCATAAAGTGGCAGTGCCAAGGCGTGAAATGGCCAAGGCAGACATGGAGGGCTTGATTCATCACTTCAAACTTTACACAGAGGGATACACCGTACCGGAAGGTGAAGTTTATACTGCTATTGAGCATCCCAAAGGTGAGTTTGGTGTTTACTTAATATCAGACGGCGCTAACAAGCCTTATCGGCTGAAAGTGCGTGCACCAGGATTTGCCCATTTGTCGAGTATGAATGAAATGTCAACTGGACATATGCTGTCCGACGTTGTTGCGATTATTGGTACGCAAGACATTGTTTTTGGTGAGATCGACAGATAATGGCCAAGATTAAAAATTCAAAATTAGAAATATTTTCGGATCATACGCTTAAGGAAATTGACCATTGGGTGGCAAAGTTCCCTGCTGACCGTAAACGGTCGGCCGTGATTGGGGCTTTGAATGCCGCTCAGCATCAAAATCATGGGTTTCTTACAACTGAACTCATGGATGCGGTAGCCGATTATCTGGATATGGCCGCCATTCATGTATACGAAGTGGCTTCTTTCTATTCGATGTATGAGACAAAGCCCGTTGCTCGCAATAATGTTGCAATCTGTACCAATATTAGCTGCATGTTGATGGGATCAGATCATATTGTTGAACATATCGAAAATAAGTTGGGCATTAAAATCGGTGAAAGTACTGCAGACGATCGTATCTTTTTAAAGTGTGAAGAAGAATGTCTTGCCGCTTGTTCTGCCGGTCCAATGATGCAGGTAAATCATGTTTACCACGAGAATTTAACAATCGAAAAAGTTGATGAAATTTTGGATGGATTAAAATAATCATGGGTAATAACGTATGTTTTGCAACACGACACTATGACCAACCTTGGTCAATGGAGAGCTATCTTAAGACCGGTGGTTATCAGGCGCTCAAAAAGATTATTAATGAAAAAATTAGTCAAGAAGCCGTCATTGACTTGGTAAAAGCTTCAGGGCTGCGTGGTCGTGGTGGTGCTGGCTTTCCAACTGGGTTGAAATGGAGCTTCATGCCTCGCAGTGCGCCGGGCCAAAAATATCTAGTGTGTAATTCTGATGAGTCAGAACCAGGCACTTGCAAGGATCGAGATATCCTACGGTTTAATCCCCATGCTCTGGTTGAAGGGATGATCATTGGTGGATATTCTATAGGCGCTACGGTTGGCTACAACTATATGCGTGGTGAGTTTATGGATGAGCCTTACATGCGTTTTGAGGCCGCATTAAAAGAAGCCTATGAAGCTGGCTATGTGGGTAAGAATATATTAGGCAGTGGGTTTGATTTTGAGCTACATACAGCTTTAGGTGCTGGTGCTTATATCTGTGGCGAAGAAACCGCTTTGTTAGAGTCTTTGGAAGGCAAAAAAGGTCAACCTAGATTCAAGCCACCATTTCCAGCCAACTTTGGCTTATACGGTAAACCAACTACTATTAACAATACTGAGTCGCTCTCTTCTGTGCCTGCCATTATTCGTAATGGGCCAGAATGGTTTGCTAATCTCGGTATACCCAATAATGGTGGTGTTAAATTATTTTCGGTTTCAGGGCATGTCAATAAGCCCAGTAATTTTGAAATCAATATGGGTACGCCTTTTAAAGACTTGTTAGAAATGGCGGGTGGTGTAAAAGATGGTCGGAAGTTGAAGGCCGTTATTCCTGGAGGCTCCTCTGTCCCTGTTTTACCGGGTGAGGTGATGATGGAATGTACAATGGACTACGATTCAATTACCAAAGCTGGTTCTATGTTAGGTTCGGGCGCCGTTGTGATAATGGATGAGACAACCGATATGGTAAAAACATTACGCCGAATTTCGAGGTTTTATTTTTCAGAATCATGTGGCCAATGCACACCTTGTCGTGAAGGTACTGGTTGGTTATATCGAGTACTTTGCCGCATTGTTGATGGTAAGGGTCGATCAGAAGATATTCAGCTACTGGAAGAAGTGTCGCATAAAATTGAAGGGCGTACTATTTGCGCACTGGGTGACGCGGCGGCGATGCCAGTGTGGAGCTTCATTAAGCATTTCCGACATGAATTCCAGTATTACGTCGATCATAAACGTTCGATTTTAAGTTAATTTTGGTTACTTAATTAAGGTCAGTTGATGCGTTACCAGCGAGTTAACGTTTCAATAAGATAAGTAGGCTAGTCTTTTCATACTAGTTGATACATTTAAGAAAAGAGATAAGGTAAATACAGCAATGGGCGACAGTATTACACTCACCATCAATGGACAGGAAATCAAGGCAGAAGCTGGTCGATTGTTGATTGATGTGGCTGATGATAACAATATTGTGGTTCCTCGCTTTTGTTATCACAAAAAATTATCAGTTGCAGCAAATTGCCGGATGTGTCTAGTTGAAGTTGAACGAGCACCTAAGCCAATGCCGGCTTGTGCAACTCAAGTTGCAGCTGGCATGGTGGTTTTCACTCGTTCGACCAAAGCCATTGCAGCACAGAAATCGACAATGGAATTTTTGTTAATTAATCACCCATTAGATTGTCCAATCTGTGACCAAGGTGGTGAATGTGAATTGCAAGATGTAGCCATGGGTTTTGGTGCTGGTGTTTCACGTTATACAGAACAAAAACGCGTTGTTATGGATAAAAATATTGGTCCGTTGATAGCGACTGATTTGACCCGTTGTATCCACTGTACTCGTTGTGTTCGTTTTGGTGATGAGATTGCTGGATTACCTGAAATGGGTTTAACCGGCCGAGGTGAAAATGCTGAGATCGGTACTTATATTGCGAAAGCTATTTCGTCGGAATTATCGGGTAATATTATTGACATTTGTCCTGTTGGAGCTTTAACGGCCAAACCCTCACGATATACGGCACGTGCTTGGGAGTTAACCCAGCATCCTACAATTGCAGCCCATGACTGTATCGGCTCTAACTTGTATGTTCATACCCGTAATAACAAGGTAATGCGAGTTATACCGCGCGAAAATGAATCAATTAATGAATCTTGGATCTCAGATCGGGATCGCTTTAGTTACACCGCGCTTAGCAGTGAATCTCGCATCAAATTGCCTTTGTTACGCCAGAATGGGCAGCTGAAAGAAGTTGATTGGGAGACTGCGATTAATGTTGCGACTGAAAAGTTATCAGCTGCGGCTAATAAGGACGGTAATCAAATAGCGGCCCTCGTTAATCCACAGTCAACGCTAGAAGAACAGTTTTTGCTACAAAAGCTATTAAGGGGCCTAGGCTCTAATAATATCGATTTTCGACTCAATCAAGTCGACTTTTCTAATCAACACAAAGCAGCTGTTATGCCTTGGTTAGGTCGGTCATTAGAATCGATTGAATCTTTGAATGCTTGTTTATTAGTGGCGGGTAACCTGCGATTAGAACAACCTATTTTAGCGCATCGTTTACGTAAAGCGGCTATCAATAACGGTGCAACAGTTTCCTCAATCAGTCACCTAAGTGGTCAGTACAACTTTCCACTTGAGCAAGAGCTAGCGGGCTCAGCTGAGCAATTATTAGTCGACTTGGCTGGTGTTTTGGCGGCGCTTGCTGCGCAGGCTAAGCTAGCGGCTGAACTGCCAACTCACATTCTAGCCACCATTGCTGATTGCAAAGCGAGCAAACAGCATAAAGCGATCGCTAAATCACTCAGTAAGGCCAAAGATGCCGCTGTAATCGTCGGTATTCAATCATTATCAAATCCACACCTGTCCTTAATTCAGGAGCTCTGTGAAGCAATCTCTACCTTATCTGGTGCGACTCTGGGTTATTTATCACCATCGGCCAATAGCGCTGGCGCTAGCTTGGCGGGTGTTTTGCCTCATCGAGGCGTTGCTGGATCCAAAATTGATAAATCAGGTCAAAACACAGCCGAAATTTTGGCTTCACAACACCAGGTTCTATTAACTTTTGCAGTTAATCCTGTACTAGAAACCAATGTTTCAGAAGTTGCTAAGCAGTTATCAAAAAATAATGACTTTATAATTGCCATTGATAGTTTTAGTAACGATTTTACGCGTGACAATGCAGATTTAGTTTTACCCCTAGCTTGTTTTACAGAAACGTCCGGGACTTTTGTTAATGTTGAAGGTTTGTGGCAAAGCTTTAAAGGTCTTATCCAACCTGAAAGTGGTATTCGCCAAGGTTGGAAAATACTGACGGCATTAGGGCAGCTCTTGGTTCCGGATGCCTTTGAGTACTCTGATTCTATCGCAGTGCGCAATGAAGTGAAGGAAGCTTGTCGTGGCATAAGTTTGAATAATCTTTGTGGTGTTCACTCGATGTATACAAAGCTCCCAATTAAGCCCCGGTCGCTTCAAAAAGTAAGTGCTACCCCAATTTATTCCACTGATAGCTTGGTGCTTGAAGCCCAGCCACTTCAAAAAACACCTCTGATGAGCCAGCAATGTGTTGTGGCAATGAATCAGGCACAGGTGGATAAACTTAACCTAACGGGTGCTGAACAAGTTCAAGTTAAACAGGGTGGGGGTGTTGCTACGTTACCCTTACGAATTGATGAAAATGTCCCCGCTGGCTGTGTCTATGTTCCAACGGGCATTCCTGCGGTGAAGGATTTGAGTGGTGCCTATGGTCTAGTTGAACTGGAGAAAGTTGGGTGAACGATATACTGACTAATCTCTGGTCATCTTTGCCCGATGGTATCCAGTTCACGACCTATACACTTTTTAAAGTTTTTATTCTTTTAGTGCCATTATTTATTGTGGTTGCTTATTACACGTTGGCTGAACGAAAAGTCATTGGCTACATGCAGAATCGTATAGGTCCTAATCGTGTCGGACCCAAAGGCTTATTCCAACCATTCGCAGATATGTTTAAGCTGATGTTCAAAGAGATCATCATTCCGACTAAATCAAACCGTTATCTGTTCATTATTGCACCCATTCTTACCTTTGCTCCTTCGATGGCAGCCTGGGCGGTTATGCCTTTTACTGATACCTTGGTTTTTGCTGATATCAATGCCGGCCTTTTGTACATTTTGGCAATGACGTCACTCGGAGTTTATGGCGTTATTATTGCTGGTTGGGCATCTAACTCCAAATATGCCTTGTTAGGCGCAATGCGTTCGGCCGCACAAATTGTGGCTTACGAAATTGCCATGGGCTTTTCTTTAGTCGGAGTGCTGATGGCTGCAGGTAGCTTGAATCTTGGCGATATAGTTAATAGTCAAGCAGGGGGTATTTACCATTGGTATATACTTCCATTGTTTCCACTATTCATGGTTTATTTAATATCGGGTGTAGCTGAAACCAATCGAGCACCATTTGATGTGGCTGAGGGTGAATCTGAAATCGTAGCAGGCTTTCATGTCGAATATTCAGGCATGACCTTTGCGGTATTTTTCCTTGCCGAATACGCCAATATGATTTTAATAGCAATGCTGGCATCACTCATGTTTTTTGGTGGTTGGCTAAGTCCTTTGCCGTCTTTGATGGGCGATAACATCGTCTGGTTATTTTTGAAGACTGGCTTCTTTATGTTGTTATTTTTATGGTTTCGAGCAACCTTTCCACGATATCGCTATGATCAGATAATGCGATTGGGTTGGAAGGTTTTAATTCCAGTGACTATTGTATGGCTTGTAGTCGAAGGTTTTTTTGTCTATTTCAAAGTCGGTCCTTGGTTTAATTAGGCGGTTTGCTAAAGCGTATGTATGCAACTATAAAATATTATCTGAAAAGCTTTCTCTTACTAGAGTTACTTAAGGGCATGAGCGTGACTGGAAGGTATTTTTTCAGTAAGAAAATCACGGTTCAATACCCTGAAGAGAAGACACCGATTAGTCCACGCTTTCGTGGTTTACATGCGTTGCGCCGCTATCCTAACGGCGAAGAACGTTGTATTGGTTGTAAGTTGTGTGAAGCTGTTTGTCCTGCTCTAGCAATTACGATTGAATCAGAAGAAAGAGCTGATGGAACCAGAAGAACAACGAAATACGATATTGATCTGTTTAAATGCATTTACTGTGGGTTTTGTGAAGAAGCCTGTCCAGTTGATGCTGTTGTTGAAACTAATATTTTCGAATATCACTTTGAGAATCGCGGTGAAAACATTATGACAAAAGAAAAGTTACTAGAGTTTGGTGACAAATATGAATCTCAACTCGCAGCGGATCGTGCAGCTGACGCACCTTATCGGTAATTTAGCCAGATGACTGAAACTATTATTTTTTATATTTTTTCTTTGATGACAGTAGTCGCGGCGACAGCGGTTGTTACTGTAAGAAATCCCGTGCATGCCGCCTTATCTCTCGTCCTGACTTTTTTCACAAGTGCCGTTATCTGGATGACTTTAGAATCTGAGTTTTTGGCCATTATTTTAGTGCTGGTTTATGTCGGCGCGGTTATGGTGTTATTTTTGTTCGTGGTAATGATGCTAGATATAAACATTGCTCGATTACGCGAAGGTTTTGTGCGTTATCTACCGTTGGGTATTGCGGTTGCAGTTATAATGTTTGTGATGATGATTAGCGTTATAACAGGCGGTATCTTTTCGAGTGATAACGTAGTAGAACCAATCGCTAAAGCCGCTGATTTCAGTAATACCAAAGCATTGGGCCGGGTTCTATATACCGAATACGTATTCGCATTTGAGATTGCTGCGGTTATCCTATTAGTGGCAATCGTAGCAGCGATATCTTTAACCATGAGAAAACGCACGCATACAAAATATCAAAGTCCATCAGCCCAAATTAGAGTGACCAAGGCGGATAGATTACGTATTGTTAAAATGCCTCCAAGCAGCGAACCTTCTCGCAGTAAATCTTTGAGTAACGAATCCGTAGGTAACGAATAGCCATGACTGTTTCTTTAAGCCATTATCTAATTCTTGCTGCGATTTTGTTTAGCATTAGTATTGCTGGCATTGTTATCAACCGTAAGAATATTATTATTCTATTGATGTCGATTGAACTGATGCTACTCGCGGTGAATTTGAACTTCATTGCTTTTTCACATTATCTAAATGATTTAGCTGGCCAAATATTTGTTTTTTTTATTCTAACAGTTGCGGCAGCCGAAGCGGCCATTGGACTAGCTATCTTGGTTGTTCTTTTTCGTAACAAGCAGTCTATTAACGTAGAAGATATCAATGAGTTAAAAGGATGAGCATGGAATCTGTCTATCTAGCCATTCCACTAGCGTCTTTGTTTGGTGCAATTATAGCTGGATTTTTTGGCAAACAAATTGGTCGCAGTGCAGCTCATTGGGTGACTACTCTGGGCGTTGGTACTTCCTTCGTTTTGGCTTTAGTTGTACTAAAAGATGTCGCCTTCGATGGTGCAGCAGTTTATAACGAGTCCTTGTATACCTGGATGGTAAGTGATGGTATCCGTTTTGAAATTGGATTCTTGGTCGATAGTTTAACGGCAATCATGATGGTGGTTGTCACCAGTGTTTCATTAATGGTACACATTTATACTATTGGCTATATGCACGATGATCTTGGCTACCAACGATTTTTTAGCTATATCTCATTGTTTACTTTTGCAATGTTAATGCTAGTTATGTCAAATAACTTTCTTCAACTTTTCTTTGGCTGGGAAGCTGTTGGATTAGTGTCTTATTTACTGATCGGATTTTGGTACAAAAAAGAAACAGCTATTTATGCAAATCTAAAGGCCTTTTTGGTTAATCGTGTTGGTGATTTCGGCTTCCTACTCGGTATAGCAGTGATATTGATGTACACCGGGTCACTCGACTATTTCGAAGTATTTGGTAACACTAGCAGAATGACTAGTGAAACTATGGAATTGATCCCAGGATTAGAATGGTCAGTGATAACAATTGCCTGCATTTTGCTTTTTGTAGGTGCGATGGGTAAGTCAGCACAGGTGCCACTGCACGTTTGGTTACCCGATTCTATGGAAG
>JBLHWR010000021.1:0-24734 GCA_047629275.1 Gammaproteobacteria bacterium | reverse complement strand
ATGCGTCCGTGACATACCGTTCATCCTGAACATAAAAAAGGCGCGTTGCTGGAAGCATACGCGCCTTTTATTATGAAATCGGGTTCGATAAACCCGGCCTTATAGCTTTTCTTTAATTCGAGCCGCCTTACCAGTCAATCCACGGAGGTAATACAACTTGGCACGTCGTACTTTACCTCGTCGCTTTACTTTAATTTCAGCAATCATAGGACTATGCGTTTGGAAAACTCGCTCGACGCCTTCACCATGCGAAATCTTACGGACGGTAAATGCAGAATTAATGCCACGACTACGCATTGCAATGACAATACCTTCATAGGCCTGTAAACGCTCACGCTCACCTTCTTTGATTTTGACCTGTACGATCACAGTGTCACCTGGCGAAAAATCAGGAATATCTGACCTTAGTTGCTCAGAATCCAGTTGTGCAATTATGTTACTCATGGTGCTTCCTCTAGAAATATCTATCATTAACAGCGGGTAATCACTGCTGACGAACTCATTTGAATTCGTCTTTAAAATCATTTAACAAGGCTTGCTGGCGATCACCCAGAACCTTAAGCTCTAGTAGATCTGGCCTTCTTTGCCATGTCCTGCCGAGCGATTGACGTTCACGCCAATCCTCAATATGTCGATGATTTCCATTCATCAATACTTCAGGAACTTTCATCCCTTTATATTCCTCAGGTCTCGTATAATGAGGGTAATCAAGCAAACCATCACTAAATGAATCTTGCTGAGCTGATTGTTCATGTCCCAATGCACCTGGAATTAAGCGGGCCATTGCATCAATACAGACCATTGCGGCTAACTCGCCACCACTGATGACATAATCACCAATCGACCATTCCTGATCCACTTCCTTTTGAATCAACCGCTCGTCAATGCCCTCATATCGACCGCATAGAAAAATTACTGATTGAGCATCAACCTGCTTTGCAAGCATGCGCTGATCAACAGGTTTTCCCTGAGGGCTCAAATAAACCAGTTGAGCCAACGGATTTTTTTCTCGTACTACTTGAATCGTCTCTTCTAATGGCTGCACTTTCATTAACATGCCAGGGCCACCACCGTAAGGTCGATCATCAACCGTTCGATGTTTATCTACGGTGTAATCTCTTGGATTCCAACACTGCAAATCCAACAACTTTTGACTTGCTGCTCGCCCAACTACACCATAATTGACAACTTGTTCAACCATATCAGGAAACAATGTAATGACATCAATTCGCACTATCGTCAATTAACCTGTTAATAATCAGCTTGCCAGTCGACTATCATTAACTTTTTTTCTAAGTCTATCTCTTGAACAATGTCTTTCATAACAAAGGGGATTAATCGTTCTCTATCACCCTTCACTATCATAACGTCACTTGCCCCAGTTTCCATCATTGAATCAATAGTCCCTAGTGCTTCAGCCTGCATTGATTTAACTTCTAAGCCAATCAGATCAGACCAATAATATTCGTCATTTTCTAGTGGCGGTAACTGCTCCGACGAAATATATATTTTGCAGCCAGTTAACGCTGTAGCTTTATCCCTGTCATCGATACCAAAGATATTGGCTATAACATTTTTGCCCTGCAGTCGACCACTGATATCAACATTTTTTAGCTGACCATCAATTTCCAATTGCCAAGGAGTGTAACCAACAATATTTCCACGTGGGTCAGTATTCGAAAATACTCTGACTTCACCTTTAATACCTTGTGCACCAAGAATGTGTCCAACACAAACTGCTTCATCACGTTCTTTTCGGACAGGAAGCATATTTGGTTATAACGACTTTACGCCGCTTTAACAGATCCTTTGATCAAACTAGATACACGGCCACTAGGTTGTGCACCTTTGGACACCCAGTAATCAATGCGATCGCTATCTAAACGCAACGCTTCTTCTTGACCCCGAGCTTGCGGGTTAAAAAAGCCCAAACGCTCGATATAACGACCGTCTCTAGGACTACGGCTATCACTAACTACAACGTGATAGAAAGGGCGTCTTTTTGAGCCGCCACGAGCCAAACGAATTGAAACCATAAAAAAACCTATTACTTACCGAATAAAATATCATCAAACAGCATGAATCCGACCCAAGGTCAGAAGACCGCGTATTGTACCTAAAAATATTGAGCTGTGAAGCCCTGAAACGTTCTTTTTAATGGGTATTGAATACTAAAATTGCATTCCTGGCGGTAAATTCCCTTTTAGGCCCCGCATCATGTTGGCCATGCCACCCTTACTGCCCATTTTTTTCATCATTTTTTGCATTTGTTTGTGCTGCTTGAGCAATCGGTTCACATCTTGAATTTGTGTGCCCGAACCAACCGCCATTCGTCGTTTTCGAGAACCATTAATCACTTCAGGTTTGCGCCTTTCTTGTGGTGTCATGGAATCGATGATTGCGACCATTTTTTTCATTTGTTTTGTATGCGCAGGGCTTTGCATTGCCTTCGACACACCAGCCCCCATGCCTGGCAATTTATCCATCATACTGCTGATACCGCCCATTTTTTCCATTTGGACGAATTGGTCTCGCAAGTCTTCTAGATCGAACCCTTTACCCTTCTTTACTTTTCTCGCTAACTTTTCGGCCTTGTCTAGGTCAACTTTTTCATGTGCTTGCTCAACCAGTGAAAGGATATCACCCATACCCAGAATTCTTGATGCCATTCGTTCTGGATGAAAAGCTTCTAATGCGTCAGTTTTTTCACCTGAACCAATGTACTTGATCGGACTACCCGTAATTTGACGGACTGATAATGCAGCACCACCTCGGGCATCACCATCTGTTTTGGTCAGTATCACACCCGTTAACGGTAATGCTTCTCCAAAAGACTTGGCTGTATTGGCGGCATCCTGGCCCGTCATACTATCCACAACGAACAGTGTTTCAGTCGGATCTAGCTCAGCATGGATGGATTTAATTTCATCCATCATTTGTTCATCTATGCTCAATCTGCCAGCCGTATCGACGATTAATACATCGGCGTTGTGTTTCTTCGCTGCGTCTAGTGCTTGACGCGCAATTTTAACAGGGCTTTGACCGCTATCACTCGGATGAAAGATAGCTTTGACTTCACCAGCCAATGTTTGTAGCTGAGAAATTGCAGCAGGACGATAAATATCTGCACTAGCGACCATGACTGTTTTTTTATCGACTTCGATCAATCGCCGAGCTAGTTTGGCTACTGTCGTTGTTTTACCTGCACCTTGTAACCCCGCCATTAAAATGATGACAGGTGGTTTTGTATCGAGGTTAATAGCGGCATGCTGATGACCCATGATGGCGACCAGTTCATCATTAACAACCTTAATCAAAGCCTGGCCCGGAGAAACACTGCCAATGACAGTTTGACCCAGTGCTTTTTCTTTTACACCTTCAATAAAGTCTCTTACCACAGGCAACGCAACGTCGGCCTCTAACAACGCTTGACGAACTTCACGCAGGCTGTCTTTAATATTGTCTTCACTCAAGCGCCCCTGACCGCGGAGGGTTTTAAGTGTGACGGATAATCGATCTGTTAGATTTTCAAACATAACGTTGGCTCAATTGAAGCGGCAAATTATAATTGGGATGCGAAGGATAATATAATTGTAACAGCGTGAGTAGAAGAATAAACCATATACGCAGCTCAATATTACTTGTCAGGCTCGTATTATTATTTAAATCATTCTTAAAAAATTGCATTCCTTTGACTTTTTTCATTGTCATGAGCAGATAAGTTCGAAAAATATATTACTAAAACCACTCTTTTGATGCCTCAAACAAGACACCTAGATTATTTTATTCAACACACTGTTTCTTGCTCAGGAAATAGATTTAATTGCCAATCTATGTACAATTTTACAGCTTTGACAGATAACATCATATCGACACAGCACGGAACTCTTTTGATACTTATTCTTATTATTAACTTCGAGATATCCATCAGTAGTGCGAGGCTTGAGAATATCAGTTACACTCTTCGATCTGCAATATAGATAAGTGATGATGCCCCCCATAATAGCGAGCGCTCTAAGCATAGTTTTGTATTGTTTGTCCGCGTTTTTGATTTTCAGTCAACTTAAGCATGATTCAAATAAAACAGTGTTACAACACCGCTGGCTCTCACTATTGCCTGCGTTCATTGGGTTAATATTTCACGCAAATTCACTTTATCAATCAATTTGGCACACAGCTGGCCTTGACCTTAGTTTTTTTGTTGCTTTTTCTCTGATTACTTGGCTTATTTCAATACAAATATTATTTAGCTGCATCTTTCGTCAAATCGAAACCTTAGGCATTTTTATGTTTCCTATGGCTGGTTTAGCGAGTTTAATTTCGAACATGGCACCTGCAACATCGGAGCAGTTATTCGTTGTTAGCAATGGCGCAATGCAAGGTCATATCATGATATCTGTCATTGCTTATAGCCTAATTATGCTAAGCGCAGTGCAAGCCACATTATTAGCCTATCAAGATCATGCTATTCGTTCTCATAAACCGAGTGGATTTATTCGACATATACCACCTATTTATGACATGGAAACATTATTGTTTCAATTGCTTGGGTTTGGCTTCATCTTCCTAAGTGGTTCGCTTCTGACTGGCTTTTTGTACCTAGAAGATCTTTTTGCTCAGCATCAAGCTCATAAGACTATATTTTCGCTTGTTGCTTGGTTTATTCTTGGCACATTACTATTTGGTCGATTTAATTTTGGCTGGCGGGGTAAAACCGCAGTCAGATGGACATTATCATCCTTCGCGTTGTTGATGATTGGTTTTTTTGGCAGTAAGCTTGCCTATGAATTCATTATTTAACCGCTGATTGATAAACGATCACTAGTAACCCTAACCAACCCTAATTCAACAATCGACCTAGCTAATGGCATATGCCTTGACCGAAATTCCTCTTTACATGCTATTTCTTATACTAGCGGTGCTAGTTTTACTGTCAGCTTTTTTCTCTGGTTCTGAGACAGGTCTAATGAGTCTGAATCGTTATCGGCTCAAACACTTAGCCGATAAGAATCACGGTGGCGCAAAACGAGCGGCAGAACTGCTGGCCGATCCTAACCGGCTAATTAGCCTTATTTTACTCGGCAACAATTTCATTAACATTCTAATTACGCAGCTAGCGACCTATATTGGTTACCTAATGTTTGGCGATGCGGGCATTGCTATCGCTACCGGTGCTTTAACGCTCATTCTTTTGATTTTTGCAGAAGTAACACCAAAGACTCTTGCAGCTAACAAGCCCGAGTCTATCGCCTTCCCCGCAGCCTATGTCTACAAACCGTTGCTAAAACTGCTGTTGCCATTAGTGATTGTCATTAACTGGCTCGCAAAAATGGTATTAGCGCTGTTTCAGGTATCGCATAAACCAACGGGAAATGATGCTCTAAACTCAGATGAACTGAGGGTCGCTGTCAACGAAACCAGTGGTTTAATTCCTGATTCACATCGTGACATGCTGATTAGCATCCTCGACTTAGAGCGAGTGAGTGTTAACGATATTATGGTGTCACGTAATGATATTATTGGCATTAACCTAGAAGACAGTTGGAACGATACACTAAAGCAAATCAGGAAACTATCGCACACCAGAATCCCGATTTACTCCGGTAATATCGATAATTTACTAGGCATTACTCAGCTTCGTAAAATTTTACCTTTATTATTAGATAATGAATTCAACCCAGAGACATTGGAAAAGTTGACCCGTCAAAGTTATTTTATCCCAGAAGGCACGCCATTGACGACGCAGCTCATTAATTTTCGCAAGAATAAGCGCCGCATGGGATTTGTAGTCGATGAATATGGTGACATTCAAGGTCTAGTGACTATCGAAGACATTTTAGAAGAAATTGTTGGGGAATTCACCACAGACCCAACAGCATTGCACCAAGACTTTTATCAGGATACTGATGGTAGCTATTTAGTCGATGGCTCTACTCACATTAGGGTGATTAATCGAAACCTCAATGTCAATCTTCCAATCGAAGGACCCAGAACAATTAATGGCTTGATTCTAGAGCACATGGAATTTATACCCGAAGCAGGCACTAGTCTAAAAATTAACGACTACCCTATCGAAATCATGCAAGTTAAAAACAATATGGTAAAAACGGTTCGGTTATCGACTGACAAAATCACACTGAATCGTCAACTCCAAGCAGAGTTATCGCTCAATGGCTAATTTTAATGAGTAAGAAGCAAGCACAATATCACTGTTGCGAGTGCGCCTGCATTCTGCCTAAATGGCAAGGCCAATGCCCCGACTGTAAAAGTTGGAACAGTGTTGAAGAATTACCGACTATCGTTGGCGCGAGTCAAGCAAATACCAACTGGCACGGAAAGACAACTTCGAGTAACTCTATCCTACTTAGCGAAGTCCCAGTCACTGATACACCTCGTTTTAGCAGCGAAATCTCAGAACTTGACCGCGTGTTAGGGGGTGGCCTAGTGCGGGGGTCTGTTATTTTATTAGGTGGTGACCCGGGTATTGGTAAATCGACTATATTGCTGCAATGCATGGCCAAAATTAGCGTTAGCCAAAATGCACTTTATGTCACGGGTGAAGAATCTCCCCAGCAAGTGAGCATGCGTGCCAAACGCCTTGACCTGCCGAATGAACATTTAAAACTTTTAAGCTCTACTTGCGTAGAAGAAATAATTGCACAAACTACCATTAATAAACCAGTTGTTATGGTCATTGATTCAATCCAGACCATTTATACCAACAGCTTACAATCTGCCGCAGGTTCCGTCAGCCAGATACGAGAAAGTACCGCTATCTTAGTGAGGCTAGCCAAGCAAAGTAATATTGCTATTTTTTTAGTGGGCCATGTTACTAAAGAAGGCCAACTGGCTGGGCCGAGAGTGCTAGAACATATGGTCGATACCGTGCTCTATTTCGAAGGTGATAGCTCTACACGATACCGTGTCATTCGTGCTGTCAAAAATCGCTTCGGAGCGGTTAATGAGATAGGCATATTCGCAATGACTGACGAGGGTATTAAGCAGGTAAGTAACCCTTCAGCAATATTTTTATCACAGCATGACAAGCCAGTCTCAGGTAGCATCATCATGGTGTCGCGTGAAGGCACTCGACCCATTTTGGTAGAAATACAAGCATTGGTAACAGAGAGCCATTCTGGGCACCCACGCCGCATAAGTGTCGGGTTGGAGGCCAACCGACTCGCCATGCTACTTGCTATTCTTCAACGCCATGGTGGCATTCCACTTTATGACCAAGATGTTTTTATTAATGCGGTTGGTGGTGTTCGTATAGCTGAAACAGGGGCAGATTTAGCCGTCATACTTGCTATATTATCGAGCTATCGCGATCGTCCAGTTAGCAATCGGCTACTGGTATTTGGAGAGGTGGGTTTATCTGGAGAAATCAGGCCAGTGCCCAATGGCGAAGAGCGATTACGTGAAGCAGGTAAACATGGGTTTGAGACAGCAATTATTCCAAAAGCCAATATGCCAAAACGTAATTCAATAAAAAATATGAAATTGATACCCGTCAACCATTTGGCTGACACGCTGGATGCTTTATAATAATCAATTACGATCACCTCAAACTTGAGCTTAGTGGTATGCCGAAAACAACTGACAAACTAGAAGACTTTGAAAAGTCTTTGACTCAATTGGAACAAATTGTAAACCAGATGGAAAGTGGTGAGCTGGGCCTTGAAGAGTCACTTGACCAATTTGAGAAAGGCATCAAACTCGCCAAAAATTGTCAAGACACACTTTCTAATGCAAAGATAAGGGTAGAGAAGCTGATTGAAAAAAATGGCTTGCAACAAACACTATCGTTCGATGAAAATAATGAGGTTTGATGCTCTAAGCTTTGAAGCGCTTGTTTTACAGTATCAAACTCGAGTTAATCAAACACTTGATCATTGGTTACCGGCTGAATCAGTTCATCCAATCGAACTGCACAAGGCCATGCGCTATTCAGTTTTAGCACCCGGTAAAAGAGTCCGCCCTATCCTTGTCTATGCGACTGCCTCAGCTTTAGGATTAGAACTAGCCCTAGTTGATGGTATTGCTGCCGCACTTGAAATTATTCACTCCTACTCTCTGATTCATGACGACTTGCCTGCAATGGATGATGACAATTTGCGTCGGGGCCGACCAACCTGCCACTGTGCGTTTGATGAAGCAACCGCTATATTGGCTGGCGATGCGCTGCAGGCACTGGCATTTTACGTTTTAAGTCATGATCAGGCTATGACAAGTGATAGTAGTGCTCGACTTAAAATGATTGAAAAATTATCACTATTTTCAGGCTCTCAAGGAATGGCGGGTGGCCAAGCAATTGATTTAGCGGCCGTCGGTCGGTCACTTAACATTGATGAACTGGAGGCCATGCACACGCATAAAACGGGAGCACTAATCAGGACCTGTATTCAGCTCACAGCGTTAAGCTCTTCGAAATTATCAACCGAAAAATTTGAGGCTCTCGATACCTATGCAAAGAGTATTGGCTTATCTTTTCAAATTCAAGATGACATACTAGATGTCGTTGGAGATACTCAAACCTTAGGCAAAACGCAAGGGTCGGACATGGAACGACACAAACCTACCTTTCCTTCTATTATTGGTCTTGACGCTTCTCGCGATAAAGCGCGAGGCCTTCATCAAAAAGCAATCGATGCATTGTCGATATTTGATGAGGAAGCTGACGTTTTAAGGTATATTTCAGCTTGGTTTATAGAACGCACCCACTAGATTTAATGACAAATAATAACTTCCCCATTCTCAGTCAAATTAAGTCACCTTCTGACTTACGTTTGCTAAACGAAAAAGAACTGCCTCTACTTGCAAAAGAATTGCGCACTTTTATTATAGAAAGCCTGTCGAAGACTGGTGGGCACCTGGCTTCTGGATTAGGCTCGATTGAAATAACTATCGCCTTGCATTATCTATTTAACACGCCCAATGACCGCTTAATTTGGGACGTTGGCCACCAATGTTACCCTCATAAGATACTCACTGGACGTCGCGATCAGATGTCAGGGCTTCGCCAAAAGGGCGGCTTGTCGGGCTTTCCAAAAATTACAGAGTCAGAGTATGACCACTTTGGTGCGGGTCACTCGAGCACATCAATTAGCGCCGCTTTAGGTATGGCCATTGCCGCAGCGGCACAGGATAAAGATCGTAAAGCGGTCGCCATTATAGGTGATGGCGGCATGACTGCCGGCATGGCTTATGAAGCACTTAATCATGCGGGTGCTATTGATACCGATTTACTTGTAATTCTAAATGATAATGAAATGTCAATATCGCCCAATGTTGGCGCTATGTCAAAATATCTGTCCCGCATCTGGTCTGGAAAAATTTATTCTAATATGCGTGAAGGTAGTAAAAAGATACTTCGTAGAATTCCAACCGCATGGGAGCTTGCTCGCCGCGCCGAAGAACATGTCAAAGGTATGGTCGTTCCGGGTACTTTATTTGAAGAACTCGGGTTTACTTATTTTGGTCCGATTGATGGCCATGATTTACCTGAAGTCATACGCTTAATTAAAAACTTACAAGATATTTCTGGGCCTCGAATATTGCATGTCGTTACTCAAAAAGGTAAAGGCTATGAACCAGCAGAAGCCGACCCTTGTAAATTTCACGGCGTAGGCGCTTTCGACCCCACAACAGGGGTAATTAAGTCTTCCAGCAAACCAGGATTTCAATCATATACTTCGGTTTTTTCAGACTGGATTGTAAAAAAAGGAAATGAAGATAGTCGGCTGCATGTTGTTACACCCGCTATGCGAGAAGGGTCTGGCTTGGTCGAGTTTTCACAGAAGAATCCAAAACAATATCATGACGTGGGTATTGCAGAGCAGCACGCCGTTACGGTGGCTGCAGGGATGGCCATAGGTGGATTAAAACCAGTAGTTGCGATTTATTCGACCTTCCTTCAACGAGGCTATGATCAGCTCATTCACGATGTTGCAATACAGAATCTTGACGTTACTTTCGCCGTTGATCGAGCGGGCATTGTCGGCGCTGATGGCGCAACCCATACCGGTAGCTTCGACACTAATTTTTGTCGATGTATTCCAGACATCATAATAATGGTTCCAGCGAATGGCCAAGATATGTTTGAATTACTTAACACTGCTTATCATTACCCTGGACCAGCATTGGTCCGTTATCCTCGTGACAACACGGCAAAAATGCAACAGATAGATACTGTGACCTGCATTGAGCTTGGTAAAGCTACTCAGGTTCGTAAAGGGTCGACTACCGCTTTATTAGTATTTGGAACCCTACTCAACGTCGCCCTCGAAGTAGCTGACGAATTAGATTGCAGCGTCATCAACATGCGTTTTATTAAGCCGATTGATACAGCAATGATTATTAAAATGGCATCATCTCACTCAAATTTGGTAACGATTGAAGACAGTGCAATCGTGGGCGGCGCCGGCAGTGCGGTCCTCGAGGTGCTCAATGAAAATCGTTTAAGTACGCCTTGTTTACGTCTTGGTCTATCAGATACCTTTCCATCTCATGGTACCCGTGAACAGGTATTTGAAGAATATGGTCTAGACAAGCTGAGTATTGTTAACTCAATCAGAAATTTTACTTCGCTGTGAATCAAATTTTTTATCTAAAAATTACAGAAATAAACATAACATGTTAAAGATGGCGATTTTTTGTGTATTCACATATAATTATTCTAGTTAAGTATATAAAACTTGACTAAATATCTTTGATCATAATTTTTTAAAAAGTGTAGAGTGTTGATATGTCTGATTTAGTAACGGGTACAGTCAAGTGGTTTAATGATGCCAAAGGTTTTGGTTTTATTTCACAAGAAGGTGGCAAAGACGTTTTTGTTCATTTCAGTGTCATTCAGTCTGAGGGGCATAAGACCCTACAAGAAGGCCAAAGCGTTACAATGAAAGTAACTGAAGGCGCAAAAGGGCCACAAGCTGAAGATGTAACAGCTGTATAAGACTTACTACTGAGTACCCTGTTCTTAGCTTGGGGTCTACTTGAGGCTCCAGATCTTCACTGACTAACAAGTGATAATTTTGTTGGTGTCTGCATAAAATACCTCACCCAATTTATTCCTCTTTTAAAAACAGGAGAATTTTTTTCTGTCTAATAGCAAAATAAAAATATGAGTGATTGCCTAAAAAAGTCGCCTCAGTATAATTACCTACTAAATCAGTCAGCTATCATCATTTTCGTTTACTCAAGCAAACTACTATTTTGAGTTCACCATTAACTATTTTAAGTCACATCCATATTACTCTGCGATAGCATAGGTATTATTATGAGCAATTCAGACGCCTCAGCGACCACCATACCCGATGTACAAGGTTCGGCAGACATACGCCAACTTGCTATTAATAAGGTTGGCATTAAAGATATTAGACACCCCGTGATCGTAAAAGATCGGTCAGATGGCGTGCAACATACAATAGCCAACTTCAATATGTTTGTATTCTTGCCTCAGGAGTTTAAGGGCACGCATATGTCGCGATTTGTTAAAATTCTGAATGACCATGAGAAAGAAATTACAGTCGCCTCGTTTCGGGACATGTTGACAGAAATGGCTGAATTACTAGAAGCCGAGTCTGGTTATATTGAAATGCGATTTCCTTATTTTGTCAATAAGACTGCGCCTATTTCTGGTGTTCAATCCTTACTTGATTATGACGTCACTCTCATTGGTGAAATAAACAACGGCATTACAAACACACGAACTAAAGTGCTAGTTCCAGTAACAAGCCTCTGTCCTTGCTCAAAATCGATTTCTGAATATGGGGCTCACAATCAGCGATCACATGTCACTGTCAATGCTAAAACCAATGGCTTTGTTTGGATCGAAGAGATAATTGATATTGTAGAAAAGCAAGCGTCCTGTGAGCTATACGGACTGCTGAAGCGTCCAGATGAAAAATATGTCACTGAACGCGCTTATGACAATCCTAAATTTGTAGAAGACATGGTGCGTGATATTGCTGGTGAGCTCAATATGGATGATCGCATTCGTCAGTATGTCCTCGAGTCTGAGAACTTCGAATCGATTCATAACCACTCGGCTTACGCACTCATCGAACACAATAAGGATGTTTAAAAAGTAACTATACTAATAATTGTTGCCCGGCTTGAAGAGCCTGGCAACAACCTCCTTAATAGCCAACTAACTGTTCCTACAATAAGTAATTCATGGCAACTTAAATGTCACACAGATACAAAAGTATGACACCAAAATTAGACACTTAGCAAAGCTAAACCCCCGCTAATAAAGTCCATCAACTAACATAAATTCAAACAAAGCTTACTCAAGCTTCACGTTCTTCCAAATAATATGTACTTATCAAGTTGGCTTGATGAATATGCCTATCAAATTGCACCGAAAGGTTTTTCAGATATTAATCCAACCAAAACCTGTATCTTGACTCGCTAATATTGGCTGCGGTAAATGATCGAGTAGCAATAAATGGCTTTCAACAATGGAATGAGCATTATTTTTTTCAGAAATATGTGCGGCAATTAAGCACCTTAATTGCTCTGTATTTATTTTTTTTAATAAACCCATTGATTGTTCATTTGATAAATGACCTAAATCACCCGATACGCGCTGCTTCAAAGAATAAGGATACGGTCCGTTTTCGAGCATTTGTTGATCGTAATTAAATTCCAATAACAAACCGTCCAAATTGTCGTAAGCATCTATTATATGGCTAGTGATATGACCAGTATCCGTTAATATGCCAAATTTCTCACCACTTAATTTATCACGAAAAACAAACTGAACTGGTTCGCCTGCATCGTGCGGTACCGTTACGGGAAATACATCTAGGTTGCCGATAGTGATTAATTTACCGCCAGACAATTTGTTAAAATCAGCATTACTGTTAAATACAGCTCGACCAGTTCCAAAGGTAGTCCAGACAGGAATTTCATATTTTTTAGCGATACGAACCACCCCCCCACAATGGTCTGAATGTTCGTGGGTAATGAGTATGGCGTCAATATCCTCAGGCGACATGCTCAATAAAGTAAGGCGCTTTTCGAATTGACGTAAAGAAAAGCCACAATCAATTAGTATATTGGTGACATCACTACTGACAATAGTAGCGTTGCCTTTACTACCGCTACCTAGAGATGCGATTTTCAACTTATTTCAAAAATTGCTGTAGTATAGTTATAAACTCAACACTAGGTTTAGAGTTTTCAATTTCACCAAAGGTATTCACCATACTAATTCTAGTAACATGACTCGACTCCTCTGTCAGTACTAGCAATATTTGCTTCTTTACAATCTTAACTTCACCGCCGAAGGAAAAGAAACCACCTTCAATTATCTCTTCTTCCACATCGGTTTTCACTTGAATAATGCCCTTGGTGATAACACCTTTAATGCCAGCATCAATATTTGAACTAACGACCTCTACACCCATACGATCAAGTTGATGCAATGTTCGGTAAAAAGTTTTAGAAAAAATATCTTTAACCAGCAGGTACGTTTCATTCTGAGAATAATCCGCATGGATTGAGGCAAGCGTCGTAAAAAGCTTAATATGCTCTAATTGTTGATCAATTTCAGCTTGCTGTACTCCAAGATAAATCATAAGCCGAGATAGCATTTCAACTTCAAATTCACTATTTGGAGGAACTAACTCCCAATTGTTTTGCTTTTCGCTTTCATTTTGTTTTGTTTGCAAGATATGCTTATAAGCTGTTCCTCTGTGTGAAATATAAATACGGTTCTTACCGCTTTCCTTATCACGTTCAATGCGTGTCCGAAACTGATTCTGAGTAGCAGTGAAATCATCAGAAGAGATCAGTCTCATCAGAAAATTAACGTTTGGATTATTAGTTCCTTCATATTTGTAAACCCATTCAGTTTCTAGCAAACCAATGGCAGGCTCATCAGTTTCAATTAAATATCCCTCAGATAACCAAAAGTTTCTTACCGACTGAAAAATATCATCTACCGAATCATTGACCGATAACCAATGAAAACCGGCTTGCCCCTCCAACTGAAGCGAGTCAACTTTCAACAATACAGGAACACTTTTAATTGTTTTGGAATCCTCAAAATCACTCGAGAAATTATCTGGTAAGACGAAGTCACCTAGTTCATATGTGACAGTTAAATCTGGTGGAATCTCTAACTGTTTAGCTGATTGGCTGTCAAGATAGCGTAAATCTTGTGTTGTACCACAACCGATTACTACCAAAGAAACAATGGTCGAGAGGGTTACCATTAAAACGGATTTCATAATATGTTACTCATAGTAAAACTTTTAAATAAGTATCTTGAATTTAGATCAGAAAAATCAATCGTTTCGTTAACCAATCTATTTGATCTATTTGATCTATTCATCATTGCTAAATAACTACTTGCAGACCTCTTGAAATTCTATATGTCTCATAATTTCTAAAAGACATTATAATTTAGAGAAAGCTCTTTGATTTTAGCCCTGTTCAGCCCTGTTCAGCCCTGTTCAGCTTTGTGTCCCAGGTAAACCAATTTTAAATCAACTAATATGGGTTAACTTACGCTATGGCAATTTACCTAATTAATTTTTTTCCTAAATATGATCAGTCAAAACATATCGTAAACATTGGGTTTAATGCACAAGCAAGAATATTCGAGAGCATTCAAATATCAAAAATATTTAACATGTAACTTATTAATCAACATGAATAAAGTTTGAATATTTACCCAACCAAAATTTCTTGATTTGGCCATGCTTTTAATATTGCTTGAATAAATGTTGCTAGTGGAATTGCAAAGAACACGCCCCAAATACCCCATAAGCTGCCAAAAAACAAAACCGCTACAATGACTGCAACAGGATGCAGGTTAACAACTTCTGAGAATAATAAAGGCACGAGTAGGTTACCATCTAAAATTTGTATGACAGCATAAACCGCCATTAAATATCCAAATTCAGAACTACTTCCCCATTGGAAGAAAGCGATCATTAGGACTGGAATAGTCACCAAAGTAGCGCCAACATAGGGCACGATAACAGACAGACCGACCAACAAACTGAGCAACACGGCATAGTTGAGACCCATGATCGCAAAACTAATATAGGTTACCAGCCAAATGACTAGTATTTCAATAAACTTGCCACGTACATAACTGGCTATTTTGATATCTAAATCAGTCCATACTCGATGTACTAATGTGCGCTCTTCTGGCAAGAAATGACCCAGCCAAGCCAATATCAAATATTTGTCCTTAAGAAAGAAAAACACCATCAAAGGCATTAAAATTAGATAAACGAAGAAAGTAATGACGCTCACCACGGAATTAAACGAGATACTAACAACTCGAAGTCCGAATGCATTAAGTTCGTTGCGGATAATGGCAAATATGCCATCTACTTGATTGACCGTAAGGTAGTCAGGATATTGCTCAGGTAATCCAGATAATAAATGCTGTCCTTGACTAAACATATACGGCAACTCTCGAATTAAATCGGTCAACTGCCGGGATAAAAGAGGCAATAATACGAATAAGATCAATACAATTGCGCTCAAAATTATGATGGTAACAAGACTAGCGGCTATGGTCCGATTTAGATTAATTTGGCCCAGACGAACAACCATACCTTCAAACAAATAAGCGATAACTATACCTATCAAAATTGGCATCAAATGCGCATTCATGACAAGAATAAGTAAACTGCCAAAAATAAGGATGAATGCAAATATCACCGTTTGTGGATCGGTGAAGTAGCGGTTATACCACTGTTTAAGAACGCTAATCATTGTCTATAGTTTTTCTATCATAAGTTTGAAAACACAATTGCAGCTCGTCAAAAACTACAGTGACTGCTAACACTTGTAGGATATACTTTTCTATGAAACCTGCTATTTCATAAAGTAATATATCCGTATTAAGCATAAAATAAGATTTTGTCAGTTGACCGATTGCCAATACAACAGTTTATTGTAGGGCCTATTAATTAAATTAGGTATGGCAACCACCCGATCAACAACGGAATTTCGATTGGCGGGCCAGAAAACTCGCATAATCGATAATGTTCTGTTGTTGCTCAGCATTTAACTGCGACATTAAACCATCTAGAATCACAGTAGAGCTACCCATAGAATCTAAATATTGTTTTGACGCATTATTTTCTGCTGCAGTAGTCATGAGCAAACTCCAATAACTCTTCCATTACTGTGACACGAAACTTCTGTCGTTGGCGTACAAACGAAAATGATCGATTTAGAGGTGGGTCAAGCGGCATAGCCACTAGTGTATTGAGCTTCAACTCTTTAGCAATGGTCGATCGAGAAATAATTGAGATACCCATCCCTGCTTCCACCGCACCTTTCAATGCTTCAGGACTACCTAACTCGAGACAAATGTTCATCTCCAGCGGATTGACTCCTTCGTTAATAAGGTATTGCAAAATAACTTCTCGGGTACCTGAACCCTCTTCCCGACTAACAAACGGATAGTGCTTAATGTCCGCAGGTTTAACTTTTGAACCACGCTTAACTAATTCGTGATCCGGTGCAGCAACAACAACCAGATCATCCTCAAGGCATGTTTCAACGATCAGATTTCTATTAGCAACAGGCGCCTCAACAACGCCTAGGTCGATAACACTATCTTCAACCATCGACACTATACCGTCTGTATTAGAGACCTTTAAACGCAAACTTATTTCTGGATGTCTTGCTTTAAACTCACCTAACAATGCCGGTAACATATACTCAGCAATTGTTGTGCTTGCGCCAATAGTCAACACGCCACTAATTTCACCCGTCAACTCGCGCACAGAGCTCTCCATTTCAGCATAAAGGGCAAAAATCTTTTCGGCAAATTCCGTAACTTTTTGCCCCGTCGGAGTGAGTGTCACTTTATTATGAGCTCGATCAAATAATCTCGTATTAAAATCTTCCTCCAACTGGCGAACCTGAAATGTCACAGCCGGTTGGGTCATATGCAATGATTCTGCAGCCTTGGTAAAGCTCAAATGCTTTGCAACAGATTGAAAAACTTTAAGACGTCGATCACTCATAGATCAATATTCGAAGTAGATAATAAAGATTCATTATATATTATTTTTATATATCTCTGCAGTAGTTATAAACTAAATTAATGAGCAGTTTGACTAATCAATTGTTTTCTCAATAAACCGTTTATTTGTGTTCACTCTACTTTATAATAACTTCAATTTATCGGTGAATGCCTTAACTGTTACCGAGTGCTATTTTGCATCATTAATTCTTCTTACCTAACTTACGTTTACTAAAACCTATGAAAGCCTCCTGCTTCCACCTTGCAACACTAAAAGAAACTCCTGTAGACGCTGAAATCATCAGCCATCAACTTATGCTTCGTGCCGGACTCATCCGCCGCATTGCGTCTGGAATCTATAGTTGGATGCCATTAGGGTTAAGAGTTTTGCGTAAAGTCGAAAATATAGTCCGCGAAGAAATGAACAATGCAGGAGGCCTAGAAGTACTTTTACCATCCTGCCAACCCGCCGAATTATGGCAGGAGACAGGTCGGTGGGAGCAGTTCGGTCCCGAACTGTTAAGGATGAAGGACAGACATCAGCGCGAGTATTGCATTGGCCCGACTCATGAAGAAGTGATCGTTGACATATTCAGACGCGAGTTCAAAAGTTACAAACAGTTACCTGTTAATTTCTATCAAATTCAAACCAAATTTCGAGATGAAATTCGTCCCAGATTCGGTGTGATGCGCTCAAGAGAGTTCATCATGAAAGATGCCTACTCATTCCATTTAAATCAAGAATCCTTACAAAAAACCTATGAGGTCATGTATCAGGCATATAGCAACATATTTGACCGTTTTGGTTTATCTTACCGAGCAGTCAAAGCTGACTCAGGTTCAATTGGTGGAAGCACCTCACACGAATTTCATGTATTAGCCGATTCAGGTGAAGATGCTATTGCCTTCTCTGATCAAAGCCAATACGCCGCCAACGTAGAGATGGCCGAAGCTTTACCGGGCGATCAAACACGTGCAGAGCCAAGTGAAGACATGGAGGTGATAGACACGCCCAATCTTCACACCATTGATGATCTGGCACGAGAGCTAAAACTAGATGCCAAACAGTGTTTAAAAACTTTAATTGCTAATGGTGACAAAGGCAGCCTGGTCGCCTTTGTAATAAGGGGTGATCACGAACTCAATCCATTAAAAGCAGAGAAACTGGAAGGTGTAGCGAGCCCCTTTTTACTGGCAGACAGAGAACAAATTAAAACAGAGTTAGGCACCGATCTTGGCTCAATTGGCCCAATAGGGCTTAACATTCTGACTTATGTTGATCATAGTGCGGCACTTGCGAGTGACTTTGTCTGTGGCGCAAACAGTAATGACAAGCACTATATTAACGCTAACTGGGTTAGAGATTGTGATGAGCCGACCTCAGTTGATATCAGAAACGCGTTGGATGGCGATCCAAGCCCCGATGGCAAGGGCCATTTGAAAATTCTTCGAGGGATTGAGGTTGGGCATGTTTTCCAGTTAGGAGAAAAATATAGCGAAGCCATGCAAGCCACTGTATTAGATGAAAATGGTAAAAACAAAGTCACATCAATGGGCTGCTATGGTATCGGTATTACTCGAGTTGTTGCCGCCGCAATTGAGCAGAATAATGATGAAAACGGAATCTTATGGCCCGATTCACTAGCACCATTCCAATTAGTGATTTGCCCGCTTAATTACAACAAATCAGATCTTGTAAAGCAAGCTGCTGATCAGCTATATCTGGATTGCCAAAAACAAGGCATTGAGGTGTTATTAGATGATCGACCGCTGCGTCCTGGCGTTATTTTTTCTGATATGGAGTTAATTGGAATTCCCCATCGAGTGGTACTCAGTGAACGTGGATTGAAATCTGAGCAATTCGAATATAAAGGAAGACGCGATAATGAATCTCAAGACTTACCATTAAATGATTTAAGCGATTTCCTAACAAAGCTATTCAATCCACTATCCTAATCAGCTTAAAAGCAACCTTTTGCCTGACTTTGCTGACAGTTACCCTACTGTCAACAAAGTCAGTTTATTCGCAAACAGATTTCCAGAGTGACGGTAAACTTCAAGCATTATTACAAGAAGCGATAATGTTCAGCTCTGGATTTCAGGATCGATTTGAGGCTGAAGTATGGTTAATCGACATGTCTAATCGATTGGCTCAATTTGTCGAAGATCCAGAAGCACGCGTAACTATTTTAAAGTACGTACACTACGAAGCAACAAGAGTTAACATAGCACCTGAACTGGTATTAGCTCTGATAGAAGTTGAAAGCCACTTTAATGAGTTTGCTATATCAGTCGCTGGTGCTCGGGGACTAATGCAAATCATGCCGTTTTGGCTAGATGAAATCAAATTGCCGAATAATAACTTATTTAAAATAGAAACCAACTTGAGAATGGGCTGTACGATATTACGCTATTACCTTGATATCGAATCGGGTAATTTAACACGTGCCTTAGCGCGCTATAATGGTAGCCTTGGTGAAAACGTCTACCCCAAAAAAGTCATCGCAGCACTTAATAATAATTGGTTCAAGCAATAGTGACGTTCGTTATAACGCTCATTTATCATCATACCTTGGTGGTGCAACCTTCAAAACCTCTCCAATTGTTGTGCCGCCTTTAGCCACTTTTTGTGCTCCCGCCAGATTTAATGGTCTCATTCCCTGCTTTATTGCCAAACGCCTAAATCTAGAAAGATCAAAGTTTTTACCAATCTCTTGTTTCAAGGGGCCATTTATCGGCATCATTTCATAAATACCAACGCGGCCCCGAAAACCTGTTTGACGACACTCAAGGCAACCTTCCGCATAAAATATAGATTCTGGTGCTGACGTGGTCCATGGCCTTATCAAAGTATCCCACTCATCACAATCAACCTCACTACTTTGCTTACAAAATGGGCATAGAGTCCGCACTAATCGTTGCGCCACCACGCCTATTAATGTCGCACTAATCAAATAGGGAGGTATGCCTATTTCAGTCAGTCGAGCTATCGCAGAAGGTGCATCATTTGTGTGCAATGTTGATAGCACTAAATGACCAGTCAACGCTGCTTGAACCGCCATTTCAGCCGTTTCTCTATCCCGTATCTCACCGATCATAATGATATCTGGGTCTTGTCTGAGCAGCGTTTTAACGCAACTGGCAAAATCTAAACCAATATTGTGTTGTACTTGTATTTGATTAAAGCTTGGTTCAATGAGTTCGATCGGATCCTCGACAGAACAAACATTAACTTCCGATGTTGCTAGCTGCTTTAAGCTAGTATACAAAGTCGTTGTTTTTCCAGAACCTGTCGGGCCAGTCACCAGAATAATGCCATAAGGTTGCTTAATCATTTGGTTCCAGATCTCAGACTCTTTTTTCTCAAATCCAAGCGCCGAAAAGTCTTTCACTAAAACTTCGGGGTCAAAGATCCTCAAAACCAATTTTTCACCGAAGGCAGTGGGCATACTCGATAATCTAATCTCTATTTCAGTACCATCGGAAGACCGTGTTTTGATTCGACCATCCTGGGGTTTGCGCTTTTCTGCCACATCAAGTCGGCCCATAATTTTTATTCGGCTTATCACCGAAGGCGTAATATTCGCTGGAATTTCGTATACTTGATGCATCACACCATCAATACGAAATCGAACATTACCTTGTTCTCGCCTAGGCTCAATATGAAGATCACTGGCTCGCTGATTAAATGCATACTGCAATAACCAATCGACAATACTAACAATATGTTGATCGTCAGCATCAACCGTTCCAAGCTGACCAAGCTCTATCAATTGCTCCAAGTTTTGAATCGTGCTTAATCCCTGATTATGATTAGCACCTGCATTATCCATCGCTTTACTAAGGCTATAAAATTCAAGCAAATACTTTTTTATTTCTTTTGGGTTACCCATTACCAAACTAATTGACTGGAAAACGATTCGGCTCAATTCATCAAGCCATTCGGTATTAAAAGGATCACTGACCGCAATTACAACCTCATTTGGCGTCACCTTGACGGCAATGATCCCAAATCGAGAGGCATAGGCATAAGACATAATAGACGTACAGGCAGCGATATCCATTTTTAGTGGGTCAAAGTAGTACCGAGTAACTCCTGCCTGTTTGGCAAGCCACTCAGTTAAAAAATCGAGGGTTAATACTTGATCTGGTTGAGACCGATGTACCCAGTGTCGGCTCGCTATTGATTCGAGTGGGTGCAAAGCCCTACGATCATTGGCGGACACCAATGAAGACACCATACTTGCCCTCTCTGGCGCTACAATCTTTTCTTCGACTAGTAATTCAAGAATATGGTCTAGGCTACAGTCTTTAGTTTTTTTCATTAATGCATCACAGATTAAATATCAATGAAATTAGCAGGAAACAATTTATTTGCGCCAAAAGCTAAAGGAATTCTTACAATTAAAACATTGAAAACTAAAACAAATTTTTTGAATGGCGTGAATTTAAAAAGTAAAATGCAAAAAAAGCCCGCTAGTGCGGGCTTCTAAACAGAAAAACTAGTTTTTCTTACTGAGCAAGATAGTCCAAATCTGATGCTTCAGTTTGACCTATTGTCCATGCACCACGATTCTTTGCATGTGCAATTGCCGCCGCACTATCACCAGCTCTTGCTTTAGGTATATCAAAAGACTGGCCAGGGAAAATTAAGTCTGCATCTTTAATCTGACCGACGTTGGCTTTATAAATTAAAGGCCACTGGTAAGAATTGCCATAGACAGAATTTTGTCCCGCAATATTCCAAAGGTTGTCACCAGTTTCTACTAAGTAGCTTCCCAAAGAACCCGATTCTACAGCAACTGAACTTTGTACTTCAGTAGATTGAGCAGCTTGAGCATCATGAAATTCGGTAATGAATTTTTCTGCCGCAGCTTCAGCTTGATTAGCAAGATTTAGGGCACGATCGTCATTACAGTCCGCCGCCGCTTGCTCAGCTGACTTTATCAATTCAGCGTTTTCAGCAGAGTCAAAACCTAGATTCCTAGCACGTGCATTTTTTAATTTAGCAGCATAAATTGCGCTATTAGCTTCAGGGCTTGCGCCTTCACATTCTTTAACTTCAGCAACTGCATCAGTTGTATTATTTCCGACACTGGCACAGCCAACTGCAAAACTTGCAGTAAATACGGTCACAGCGACGATTTTTAATAATTCTTTTACTTTCATTTATTTAATTCTCCAGAAACCGCATCTAATGCGGTAAGTTACATTAATTCTATGCTCTCACTAGCAATACAGATTACCTTGAACAAATAGACAGAGCAAGCCCTTATATAGAAATTAATGCAATTTTGCATTTGATTTCACTTCCGAAAGAACGATCTGCCACACCAAATTAATGCGCTATTTGATACCTTGCAAAGGCGTTTTTATTATTGTAAAACATCTTTTCTAATTTCAACACTGAACCCCTTAAATGAGCAATCAGGCATTAATATTTTACCATAACCCAAGCTGCAGCAAATCTAGGGAAGCTTTAAAATTACTTCAGCAACGCAAGGCCCAACCTCAGATCATTGAATATCTCAACACGCCACTATCAACATTAGAAATCACTGAAATAGTAAAAAAACTGGGTTTAGCACCCATCGACCTGTTGCGCACAACTGAAAAAGCTTATATCGACGGAGAGTATCAAGCTAACCTGATGAGTAACGAAGAAATTATTGCTGCGATTGCTAAACACCCTTCGCTATTGCAGCGTCCTATCGTTATCTGTGGAAATAAAGCTATAATTGGTAGGCCACCAATCAAGGTATTGGATATTATTTCCAAAGAGTTGATGTAAACTTGACTAATCCTATCTGATCCTAAAACCATAGTAATATCTATTGAATAAAATACTCATACTTTATTATAGTCAGCATGGCTCGACTGCCTTAATGGCTAATCAAATAAGTCTTGGCGTGGACTCCAATACCTCATGTGAGGCGATTGTTCGCTGCCTTCCACCCGTTTCTTTTGCCACCGAGCAGTTAGCTTCCCCAGTCCCATCAAACGGCGCGCCTTACGCAGAAATCAGTGATTTAGAGTCTTGCCAAGGTCTTATTATTGGCAGCCCAGGCTACTTTGGTAATATGGCAGCGCCTTTAAAATACTTTTTTGATCAAACAAGTCCAATCTGGCTCTCTGGTACTTTAATTGGAAAACCTGCTGGCGTGTTTACTTCAACTTCTAGCATGCATGGCGGACAGGAAAGTGTGCTGTTGAGTATGATGTTGCCACTACTGCACCATGGCATGCTGATTAGCGGTATACCCTACTCAGAAAATTCACTTCACCAAACTAGCACTGGAGGAACACCCTATGGTGCCAGTCATGTTGCAACACAACAGGGTAAATCTCTGAGTGAAGATGAAATTGCGATCTGCCACGCTCTAGGCAAGCGCATCGCAATGCTAAGCATTCGACTAAACGCTAATATTGCTTAAGATCAATATGCCACATCCACTAAAACTAATTTGTTTAATTTGCCTACCAGGGTTGCTATTGACTCAAGCCAGCCTGTTTCTAATTCAGGACCACGCAATCAACCTATATTGGATATTGATCCTTACTTTACCTTTACTCTTACCTCTTAAAGGCTTCTTTTTAGATGTGCTTTATACTTATCGCTGGACAGGATTTCTAACCTTATTTTACTTTTGTGTTGGTATTAGTGAGTTATTTTCAAACCCTGAATTGAATACTTATGCTCTATTGACATCGATTTTCAGCACCTTTTTATTCTTAGCTAGTATTTATTACGCTCGTTACTTGGCAATAATAAAACAAGAAAAGTCAGATGACTGATGGCTCATAGTCACTTAACGCTTGCTTAATAAAAGGCACTGTTACTCTTTTTTTTGCCGATAGAGACATTTTATCCAACAGCCTTAGGATTTCCATTTGCGCAGATAAGTGCCGAGAATAGTGCGTCAGTAAATAAGTGATCACCTCCTTGGACAATTCGATTCCAAGTAGTCCTGCCCGAAATTTCAAAACCGGCCCAATATCGGTGTCAACCACTAACGGCAGTTGCATGAGTAGTCCCCAACTCAATCGAGATTTGAAGTCAGCCAGTGTACAGTGAAGAAACTGCGGGTTAACTGAAACCGTAAACAGCAAAGTCATCTCACCCCGCTTGCAAGCATTGATCAGCTGATAAAATTTTTGCTCCCATAGTCGATGCCCACAAATCGCATCGAGGTTGTCGATGAGAAGTGTCTCGCAATTAGCAAAATCATCGAATTGCGCAGGATCACACGCCATTAATTGGTAACCATCATAAAATTCAAAACGACTGGCTTGCTGTCGAGCATAGTAAGCTGTCGCGTTGATAAGATGCGTTTTACCACTATCCCGACCACCCCAGACACCAATCAATGATTCACCCACCTGATTGATCGACGCTTTTAAGCTACTAGTATAAAACTCAGACTGCTCAGACAAAAAGTTATCAAAGCTAAACTGCTTATCAAATGTGAGGGGTAGCGCTATCTGTAACGCGTTAATTAGACAGGCCTCGGCCGATAAGGTCATAGCTAAGCACGACACCATCACTTGACTGCAAATTGACCTGTGGTAAGCCCTGCTGTTCCAGTACATTTCCAATATCGATCAGCTTTTGTAGGTCTTCAGCGCTGTTCCTTAGCTTCAAATAAAAAGTAACTTCCTTTTTAGAAACTAACGCTACTCGAACAGACTCCACCACATTAAGAGATTCTAGATATTTTTGTACCAT
>JBLHWR010000020.1:0-24822 GCA_047629275.1 Gammaproteobacteria bacterium | reverse complement strand
CAAGCGACTGGGTAGCGATAAAGGTAACAGCAAATACCTGTATGAATTATTCCCACATGGCCCAGCCAAACAAGCCTGTAAATACGCCGGATTACCTAAGCCAACCGGCTGCATATAGCCTTATTTAAGATCAATGTCCTACCCTTACCTTTGCAGTATCGTTGAATGAATATATTTTTCGCCATAGCGTTCTACTTTGCAGCGGCGGTCATGACACTAGGCCTGGGACACAAAGTTTTTCAATACTGGTCGACGCCAGCCCCGTTTAGAATACCTATAACACCAGCACCATCAACTTTTCCGGGCGTAGTACTTCGCATGATGGCTGAGGTGTTTCTATTTAAGAGTTTGTTTAAAGCCAATAAATGGATATGGATACTGGGCTGGGTGTTTCATGCCTCTTTAGTGCTCGTCCTGTTACAGCATATTGTTTATTTTCAGCAGCAACCAGCAATATGGATTTATCAATTACAACCCTACAGCCAGCTCGCAGCTTATCCGTTAATCATTTGCCTTAGTGGCCTCTTATTAAGAAGATTTTTAGTTGACCGAATACGCTACATATCATCCCCCTCAGACTTCATAATGCTATTCTTTTTAATTGCAATAGCTTTGTCTGGTTTATTAATGATGCTCTTTTGGCAGCCTAATGTTTTCGCAGTACAACAATATTTTACCGGTTTGCTTCGACTAACTCTTAATCCATTACCGAACCACTTGTTACTTTATTTACATTTGCTTCTAGTCGTTTTTTTGCTACTCATCTTCCCGTTTAGTAAATTACTCCATGCGCCAGGGATATTTTTTAGTCCGACGCTCAATCAGGCAGATAACGCAAGAAAGAAACCTCACCCATCACCCAAAACGGGTAATGACAACAATGGCTAATCGCGAGTACACAGTACCTCAATTGTTTAAACACATTGAGACGCCTAAAATTGAGCCTGATTCAATGCAATTGCCTGGGCCATTCAAAGCGAAGTCAAATCATCAACAGGCGCTGGGTTTTCCAGATGAACTAGTCGACAACTGGCAACAAAAGGCCATTGACGCAATGGGGCAAGCCGTTAAGCAATCGAGGGGGCTTCGGGTATTTCTCGATTCATGCGTCAAATGTGGCGCCTGCACCGATAAATGCCATTACTATTTAGGGTCTGCTGACCCCAAAAATATGCCTGTCGCAAGGCAAGATTTATTCCGTAATGTTTATCGGAAATATCATACACCTGCCGGTCGATTCCTCAGTAAGCTTGGGCTCGATTGGCTGATTGGTGGCCAGGAAATGAATCAGTCTGTACTCGATGATTGGTATAACTATTATCATCAATGTTCAGAGTGTAGGCGCTGCACTGTTTACTGTCCTTACGGTATTGATACCTCAGAAATTACGATGGCAGCTAGAAACATTATGTCTAACATTGGTGTTGGCCAAAAATATAGCACCGAGGTCATCAGTAAAGTTTATCAGGTGGGTAATAATTTAGGATTGCCTGAAGCGGCCTTGCAAAACACTCTAGAGGGTTTAGAAGAAGATATTGAGGAAGAAACAGGCATTTTTGTTAAGTTACCGCTTGATCAGGTGGGTGCTGATATTTTATTAGTCGCGCCCTCAGCAGATTTTTTTGCTGAACCACATGTTGACGGTCTAATTGGTTATGCCAAGGTACTTCACGAATCAGGGATTAGCTGGACATTCAGTTCCAAGGCTTCCGAGGCAGCCAACTTCGGCCTATTCATTGGTAACGAAGACAGCATGCGAAAGATAGCGTTACGCATTCGTGAAGCGGCTATTGATTTAGGTGTTAAACGAATCGTTTTTGGTGAATGCGGTCATGCCTGGCGAGTGGCCTACAATTATCTTGAGACGCTAGCGGGACCGTTCGATTTCCTTGATACAAGTTATCCTATGCCACAACATATTTGCGAATTCACCCATGACTTAATTCAGCGCAATCAGTTAGTACTTGACCCATCTCGTAACGATGATAAGACGGTTACCTTTCACGATTCCTGTAACGTCGCACGTGCATCCAATATGGGTGGCATATCTGGTGGCCAGTTTTCAGTTCCAAGAGACATTATTAAAGCCGTTTGCAACCGCTATGTTGATATGGCTAAAGACACAACCCATGAGGCCACATTTTGTTGTGGTGGTGGCGGCGGATTACTCACCGATGATTTAATGGAAGTGCGCGTCAAAGGTGCACTCCCCAGAATGACAGCTTTAAATAATGTCGTTGAAGAGCACGGCGTTACTCATATGGCAGCTATTTGCGCTATTTGTAAATCACAATTTAGCAAGATACTGCCCGTGTACGGCATGAGCATGGATATGATTGTGAGCCTGCATCAGCTGGTTGGCAACGCCATTATTTTAACCGGGCAGAAGGAAGTCACTCATCAAAAAAACGAAAACCAAAATCATTAATTATAGTGTTTATGATGTTTGCGTCGTTTTCCTGCGCGCTGACTGATAACACCAAGCAGATCACAATTAGCCCGATTAAGTACAACATCAACCTTACTCTCGTTAAATGAGCGTAATCGATAGTCGTCACCCTCAATTATTAATTGCCGTAAGATTACGTCATCCTCAGCTTTTGCAACGACGAAACAGCCCGTCTTTAACTGCCCACCCGGATCAACGATAATGATATGGCCATCTTCAAATTCAGGTGACATATCATCACCAATCACCCGCAGGGCGAAGGGTTCGCTGCTACCACAACTACCAGTCTCAATCATTAACATTATTTAACTCTGCCTGCCTTGATTCAGTTTTACGCTGTTGAATCGCCCACAAGTTGGCATAAATACCTTGTTTCTCAAGTAACTGCTGATGATTACCCTGCTCTTTCACTTCGCCTTTATCTAGCACTAAAATATTATCAGCGTCCACAATGGTCGATAATCGATGAGCAATAACTACCGTCGTTTTATTATGTGAGATTTTATACAACGCGGACAGTATATTTTTTTCCGATTGGCTATCAAGGCTTGAGGTAGCCTCATCAAATACTAATATTGGCGGGTTTTTAAGTAAGACCCGGGCAATGGCTACACGTTGTTTCTCGCCACCAGATAACTTCAAACCACGCTCACCTACGACGGTTGAGTAACCCTCCGGTAGGGATTCAATAAAGTCGTGAATGTCAGCCAGTTGTGCAGCCTCCATTACTTCTTGTTCTGTGGCATCTGGCTTGGCATAACGAATATTATAAAGAATACTATCGTTAAACAACACTGTGTCCTGCGGTACGATGCCGATCGAATGTCGAAGACTCTCTTGAGTTACTTTGGCAATACTCTGGCCATTTAACAATATATCACCCTGTTGAATATCATAAAAACGAAACAGCAATCGAGCAATAGTAGACTTACCCGCACCAGAAGGCCCAACAATGGCTAACTTTTTGCCATCTTCCACTTTGAAACTAACGTTATTGAGTATCTGTCGATTGCCGTCATAATGAAAATTGACGTGCTTAAACTCAACACTAGCACTATTCAGAACCAAGGGTTTAGCGTCAGTGACATCCGTTATTTCAATCGGCTTTTGTAATAGCTTTATGACCATATCCATGTCGGCAAGCGCATATTTTAGCGATCGATAAATAATGCCCAGAAAGCTAAGCGGCAGAAATAACTGCAACATCATGGTGTTGATCAAGACTAAATCACCCAGAGTTAGCTCATCGTTCTGAACGCCTTCTGCCGCTAGAAACAGAATGCCAGTCACGCCTATGGCGATAATCGCAGCCTGGCCAAAGTTAAGCATCGACATTGTGTTCTGGCTATTAACGGCAGCATCTTCCCACTCGCCCATCGTATTACGATAACGATTTATCTCATGGCTATCGTTATTGAAGTATTTGACTGTTTCATAATTCATTAAACTATCCATAGCTCGGCCATTGGCACTAGAATCAAGCGCATTCATTTCGTGCCGATAGTGCATTCGCCACTCTGTAACCAATAGTGTAAATCCAACATACAGAATGACTGTTACAAAAGTGACGATTGCGAATTCGTAACTGTATTGACTAAATAAAATGGACGAAACGAGTACAAATTCAGCTGCAGTGGGAATAATATTAAATACTAAATAATTCAGAATAGAGCTAATACTTTGTGCACCTCGAACCATGTCTCGGGAAACTGCACCTGTATTCCTGCCGAGATGATATCGTAACGATAAATTATGAAGATGAGTTAGTGTCGTAACCGATAAGCTATTCATAGCGTGATATCGAACGCGCGCAAACAATGCATCACGTAACTCGTTGAAGCCTGAATTAAGGAAGCGCAGAACGCCATATAGACTCAGGAAAATAATGGGTAAAACAGCTATTTGCCCACCGTCGGTATCGAGTGCATCTACAATATACTTAAGCACAATAGGAATTCCAACCATCGCAAGTTTAGATACAACTAAACAACCCAACGCCAGTATCACCCGACCTTTATAAGACCAAACAAAAGGAAACATTTGTTTCAGGTTATTCCAGTCTTCCCGATTGCCCTGCACCTTTTCGGTACGACCTGCTGCTGGATTCATTACTTAAATTCTGCTCATTTTAATGCAATATGGATGACTATTTTTCTATAGCCTATTTCTTAGGCCCATAAAAAAAGCAGAACTAAAATAGTTCTGCTTTTTTAAAGAGTCAGCTATCAAAGATAGCAACTCAACAATAACGACTCTGATGAGTCACATCGAAAATCATTAGCTTATAGAGCTACGATGTTCTCTGCTTGCGGACCTTTCTGCCCTTGAGTCACTGTGAATTCAACTTTTTGGCCTTCAGCCAAAGTTTTGAAACCTGAACCAGAGATAGCACTGAAATGTGCGAAGACGTCTGGACCAGACTCTTGCTCGATAAAACCAAAACCTTTAGATTCGTTGAACCACTTAACTGTACCAGTTGTAGTAGACATAATTAATTCCTGTATAAATTTTAAATAAAATGAAACCTGTTTGACGAGGTTGTTTTTCGGCTGGAATGGTTTCTATAACTTATGTGATACAAAACGAAGGACTAAAAAGGCGGAACATCGAGACGGTGTGCATAAATATTAGACGTACTTTCGAGCTAGCTGGCATTATATACACTGGAATGGAGTCGTCAACAAGTATTGTATATTTATTTTAACAGTGATTGTGGGGTCCTTAAGCACAATAAATTGGTGAGAGAAGGTTACCGTTAAAAATAGAGAGAGTCATTTGGGCGGACTCTCCCACTTTTTAGTGCAGGTTACTAATGCAATTTTTATTGGCGAATACCTTCGACTTGTAACGACACTGCGACATCACCAACCCAATCAGGCAAACCAAAATCAGTCGCTTTCAAGCTAACTTCACCTTCAAATCCACTGCGGTAACCACCCCATGGATCATCACCTTCACCAATTTTCGTTACATCTAATGCGACAGATTTAGTAATACCCCTTAATGATAAGTTGCCAACCAACTGACCACTTTTAAACGACGTACTTTCAAATGCTATGACTGGATATTTATCCACTTCAAAAAAGTCAGCACTGCGAAGGTGCTTATCTCTTTCAGCATGATTGGTATCAAGACTTTTGGCTTGAATAATCACCTTAACATTCGATTCACCAGGCTTTGCTGGGTCATGACTAAACTCTCCTGAAAAGTCATTAAATCGTCCAATGACATAAGAGTATCCAAGGTGACTAGCCTTAAAATTAACAGACGCATGTTGGCCTTCTATGTCGATAACATAATCAGCAGCCATTGTGCTTGCTGAAACCAACAGACTCATTGCGAGTGTCGTAGCGAGTAATATATTAGATTTCACTATTTTCTCCTTTTAAAATATTTAATGATGTGAGTGACGTTGCGCCTATTTGTTGGGTCCGTTTAACGAATCCCTAACATTTTTCGTAGGCTATTATCTTTGTCAATAAAATGATGCTTTAGTGCCGCAGAAGCGTGTAAAGCCGTTAATCCAATAATACCATAGCTTAGATACTCATGGACTAGCCCAGCGATATCCTCTTGTTCGGGAATGCTCGTAATCGTTGCTGGAACCTGAAAAATGTCAAACACACTAATACTGGAATTATCCGCGGTAGATATTAGGTAACCGCTGACCACAATCAAAGCCATCAAGCAATAAAACCCCCAATGTGCAGTGCTCGCCGCCAATCTTTCTAATCGCGACAGGCCATCTTCAAATGTTGGTTTAACATTGATCACTTTCCAAAATAATCGGAAAATGAGCAATAGACCAAATACAATGCCGACACTTTTATGAAGAAAAGGCAATTTTATATACAGCGAATCATAGTAAGTCAAATCAACCATATACCAGCCCAAGCCGAAAGATCCAATCACGATAATAGCCATTAACCAATGTAATATAATTGAAACTAAACCAAATCTATCGACAGTGTTGAACATCGCAGTCCTATTTGAAAACGACTAAATTAAACCCGACCATTTAAGATCCCAAATAAAGGCTCACTTTAATGTCATAAGTTCCGGATTAAAACTACTTAAAACCCAATATTTCAAGTTTATTTATTTTACTATGTCACTTAATAAATTAGAGCTTTGATGTAACATTGATATTTTTTATTAATACCCAATATAATAACTCATAATTTTGAAAGGCATTTCAACCCTAGCTTTGAGAATTTTGCAGTGAACATAATAGCATGAAGCAACAATCGAAATTCACTCCAGCTTGTAATGAATATATCTGGTCGCTTGATCCAATTGTTGATTGGTTATTTAAACAGGGCCGACTAGAGCAAGACCAAACAAAATTTGTTCAAGCCTTGTCAGAAAAAATCCTCCAGGCAGGCGCGCCAATCGATCGCCTCAGCATCATCTTACCAACGTTGAATCCATTAGTTAGAGCGACGGCTTCTACTTGGTGGAAAGACATAAATAAAACCATTCCGTTTGAAGCAACGCACGATATCGAAAAAACAGATCGTTATTTGGGCAGTCCGTTGCAAAAACTGTTTGATACTCAACGCAGTGTCCGTCAATCGTTGCGAGAATTACCGGAAGACGCCCATCGCGCTTATACCGAATTAGCAGAAGATAACTTTACTGATTATTACGCGATGCCCATAACCTTTAGTAGTGGACTTGGCAGTGCATTCATCGTCGCCACCAAGGCCCTTGATGGCTTTTCGCCCTGCGATATAAAAAATTTAAAACGTTTACGTGACTACTTTGCACCAAGCCTTGAAGTTTATTCACTACGTTCTTTATCGACATCACTAATGACGACCTACGTAGGTAAGCGGACCGGAGAAAAAGTGCTCTCCGGAATGATCAGGCGTGGTGATGCGGATACCATTAATGCTGCATTATGGTTTAGCGATTTGCGGAACTTCACTCACCTAACTGAAACACTTCCCGCTAAAGAAGTATTGGCAATGTTAAATGTGTATTTTGAATTTGTTTCTGCCGCGGTACGCTCACGCGGTGGTGAAATATTAAGATTCATCGGGGATGCAATGCTCATCGTTTTTTCAATTAGTTCTGACGTATCGAAAAAATCAGCCTGCAATGCAGCATTGGAATCAGCAAAAGATGCTCGTGCCACTTTGGCAGTCATCAACCATTTACGCAAACGCAAAAATAAGCCTTTGATAGAATTTGGTGTTGGCCTGAATGTTGGCGAGGTGGTTTATGGTAATGTCGGTGCGCCTGACCGTTTAGACTTCACTGTAATGGGACCAGCGGTTAATCGAACCGCTAGGCTAGAGTCGCTGACTAAGAAATTGGGGCACGATGTATTGGTGTCAAAAGATTTTTCCGATCAAATTGATTGCGATACTATTTCATTAGGTTTGCATAGTATGAAAGGTATCATCGAACCTCAATCAGTATTCGCAGTCTCCAATACTTCAGAACATATTTGAACTTCATTGTCTGACGTGCGACTGAAGCTAGCTTGATGAACCATACCAGGCTTCAAACCATGCTTAAAAAACAACTTCAAACTATGACCAACCACTGGAAACGATAGCTCATCCCAAGGAATTTCCGCTTCAGTAAACAAACCCACTTCCAAGCTTTCAATACCTGGCGACACATTACCATCTAACAATGGACCGCTAAACATTAAATGCACTTGCGAAATATACGGTATACTAAAAACACCAAAAAGATTCAAGTGGCCCGGTTTTGCATTCGCCTCTTCGATGGATTCTCGCGCAGCGGCCTGATGAACCGTTTCTTTATTTTCCATAAACCCGGCGGGTAACGTCCACTTGCCGTATCGCGGTTCAATCGCACGTTTACACAACAAGACCTTACCTTCCCAAGTTAAAATAGCCCCCGCGATATTGTTTGGATTTTGATAATGAACCACATTACAAGTCTTGCAAACGAACCGTTCACGATTGTCTTCATGTGGAATGATTGAAACCACTCTTTCACCACACTGGCTGCAGTAATTCATTAATTCGCCCTTTTTAATGTTGAAAGAATAAGTTGCTTTACTGGCTGTAAACCCTGCTCCAATATTTGCATAATTTTTTCCATTGTAATCTCTGACTCACCATTGTCTGGCTCATTAACACCCGCACACCAATTGACGACAAGTGATATCGAGGCATATTCGATCCCAAGTTCTCGAGCCAGCGCAGCTTCAGGCATACCCGTCATACCAATCATGTCACAACCATCACGAGACATTTTAATTATTTCAGCCTTGGTTTCTAGACGAGGCCCATTGGTACAGCCATAAACACCCGAAGATTGAAACTTAATATTAGCAGCATTACCAGACTCAATAAGCATGGCTCGTAACGACTTGCTGTAAGGATAGGTAAAGTCAATATGTTGAACTTCACCACTGCCATCGGCGCCCGAAAAGCTATGTTCCCTACCCCAACTATAGTCAATAATCTGATCCGGCAATGCAATTGTCTTGGGTTCAAAATCAGCCGATATACCACCCACCGCATTCACCGCAATGACGTGCGTAACCCCTTGCTGTTTTAATGCGTAAAGATTAGCTCGGTAATTAATTTGATGGGGAGGTATGCGGTGCGACTCACCGTGTCGTGCCATAAATACAATCGGCCTACTTTGCCAAGTACCACAAATAATCGGAGCTGATGTAGCACCATAAGGTGTTTCTACAATGTTTTGACTCACTTCTACAAAATCTTCACCCAAATTATAAAGGCCACTTCCACCAATTACCGAATACAACGCAGGCATTATGACGGTCCTTTTTGAGCTTTATGAAGAACCCGCTTTTCATCAACACGGTAAATACTCGATAGGTTTCGAAAATGACTATTCAAATCCATACCGACACCGTAAACGTAGCAATCAGCGCATTCAAGCCCAACGTAATCGGGATCAATGTCAGCTTTTTTTCGATCATGTGTTTTACGAATTAAAAACACGCTGGTGATAGATTTAGCCTCCTGCTTTACGCAATAGGATTGAATTTCCTCGAGTGTGTAACCCTGATCAAAAATATCGTCGACGATAATAATGTTTCGCCCCTTTAATTCGTTCTGAGGGTAAGCCTTCCACAAAACGTCATTACCTAAAGTTGCAAGCCTATATCGTGTCGCATGAACATAGTCGACCGTTAGAGGGAAATCCCAATGGCGTAACAACTGCCCGGTTAGATAGAGCCCACCATTCATAACGCATAACACGAGGGGGAAATCATCTTTACATTGATTTGCAACGATGGATGCCAAATCAACAATCGCTATTTCAACCGATGATTGATCAAACAGTAATTCAGCGCCTTGGTGAATGGTTAGTGCTTCGTCCAGATTCATGTTATCGATTCTATTGGTCAGATATGAAATTATTTTCCAGTGTGGTCTACAGTGATGGCACTTTCAAAATATAGTGATGAAGTTGGGAAGGCAATCTCCGCTTTATTTAACTCGATTATTTGAGCTATTTTAAGCATAACATCCTGCTTAACTTGATGAAATTTTATCCATTGGGTTGTTTTCGTAAAGCTATAAACAAAGAAATCGACCGAGCTATCAGAAAAAGCATTGAAATTAACGATCATCGTTTTATTGGCATCAATCTCTTCGTGCGCAACTAACATTGCCGTTACTTCGCTTACAATCTTATCCATACTCTCTAAGTCGCTATACCTTAAACCAATGGTTTCATAGATACGACGATTAACCATACGCGATGGGTTTTCAACGACTATATTAGTAAAGATCGAGTTGGGTACATAAATAGGTTGCGATTCGAAATTGCGGATCATGGTCACTCTCCAGCCAATCTTTTCAACTGTACCTTCAATATTTCGATCAGGTGATCGTATCCAGTCGCCAATCGTGAACGGCCTATCAAGGTAAATGATTAAACCACCAAAGAAATTAGCCAACAGGTCTTTTGCTGCAAAGCCTATAGCGATACCACCTATGCCACCCATCGCCAACACTCCAGAAATACTAAACCCCAGCGTTTGCAATATGATTAAGCCCGAGGTGATGATGACCGTTAGGCGTAATAATTTGCTGATGGCTTCTGCTGTGTGTGCATCAACATTAACAGAATGAGTTGAGAACTCTTTTTCTGCACCACGAATAAATGCCAACACAAACCAAGACAAACAAACAAGGATACCCACATCACGAATGATATCTGATGCAGTGAATATAGGACTTTGTGTTTTGGAATAAATAACGTCCGAAGCTAAACTAAGACCAATCAACCAAAGTATCCAGCTCAAAGGACGAGACATAGCCTCAAGAATGATATCGTCCCAACGCGTTTTGGTTCGATTTAATTTGACCAACATTTTGGCAGTAAAACGTTTGATAAAAAAGTTAGCAACAGCCGTAACCAGCACCACTGCAAACACTTGGAAAGCCAAGAACCAATCGCTATCAAAGCTGAACATCCATTCTTCAAGTTCTATCATTAGTTAAACTCTTAAATTTATATTGAGAGGATCTGATCAATTTATTATTATATGTCGATTAAACTTAATCAGACTCACCCTTGTTCTTTCATTTCTGGAATCAAATAATTAACAGCGCCTTATTCGAACAAATCACCACTCTCAGAGGATATTGTTTGCCGATTGAATGCCTGTAATACAGCTGTTGCCTGATGCCATCTAGGCGTGCTAAACAAACCCGCAATTGATTTCTCAGGTTTGCCATGTAATCGAACCATACGTAATTGAGACGTTGGATTATTGTACCCCTGCAACGAATCAAGCACTTCATCGGCACCTGCAGAGTTGTTGCAGACAAGCAAAATATCACAGCCAGCGGCTAACGACAATCTGGCGCGTTCAGCATAACCTCCAACAGACTCAGCACCGCTCATAGTTAAGTCATCACTGAAGATAACACCTTCAAAACCTAATTGTTGTCGCAAAACTGAATTCACCCAAACTTTTGAAAAACCCGCCGCTAAGGTATCGATTTGTTCATACACAACATGAGCCATCATAATACCGGCTAGATGGGTATTAATAACCCGTCTGAATGGAATTAAATCAGACTGTTCAATGGCAGCAAAATCACGGCGATCAAAAGGCATGACGTGGTGTGAGTCTCCCTCAACTGAGCCATGCCCGGGAAAATGCTTACCAACAGCCTCCATACCCGCCTCACTCATACCACGAATCCAGGCATTAGCTAACCGACTCACCTGTTCCGAATCATGATGAAAAGCACGATCGCCAATAACACTGCTGATCTGATTACCCAAATCAAGCACCGGTGAAAAACTTAAATCGATACCGTAGTAGAGCAACTCGCTAGACATAATCCAGCCAAAAGTCTGGGAATATTCGATCGCTTTAGCTCGGTCCTGATCATAAAGCTCACCTAACCGTGCGATAGCAGGCAAACTTTGAAATTGATCTCGGAACCGCTGAACTCGACCACCTTCCTGATCAACGGAGACAACCAAATGAGGCGTTCGAATCGCATGAATTTCATTGACTAGCGCTTTTAACTGCTCTGGTGACTCATAATTGCGGCTGAATAAAATCACTCCACCCACTTGCTCATGTGCCAGTCGTTTTCTGTCTTCGCTAGTTAATGACAACCCGAAGACGTCAAGCATCACTGGCCCCAGACTCATGAGGTTATTTTGATGAGGTAACTCATATTATTTTTTCCAGCAATACAACCGCATGCACAGCTATTCCTTCTTTGCGGCCAGTAAAGCCGAGGTGTTCTGTCGTTGTCGCTTTAATATTCAACTGAGATATTTCAGCGTCCAGATCCAGAGCCAGTTTTTGTTTCATGCTGTCTAGATGAGGTGCCATTTTTGGAGATTGAGCAACAATAGTGACATCAGCATTGCCAAGTTGAAAGTGTTCATCCGTCATTAAAGACCGAATAATTCGCAAGAATTCACGACTATCTCTATTCTTATTAACAACATCCGTATCAGAAAAATGAAAACCAATATCGCCTTTACCCATTGCACCTAGCAATGCGTCGCATAAAGCATGAATCAACACATCACCATCTGAATGCGCAATAATAGAATAGTTACAGCTAATATTAACGCCACCTAACACCAGCCCATTACCTTCAGCGAGTGCATGTACATCGTAGCCATGACCGATTCTAATGTTGCTCATAGACTTAAGATACTCATTAGTTAAATTCTATGCTTTGAAGAACGGGTCATGCCATTCATAACAAAACAATCGACCCCAACAGCTTACTGGCTGCGCAATGCATGCACATTCATCAGCATGGCACTAAACAATAACAACGCACCTGCCTGATGCATTGAAGCAACCGGTACCGGAACGTTATATAGCAAAGTGAATAACCCAAGACTCACCTGAATGATGATCATCATTCCAATCCATTTAAAACTCCGTGAGAGTCGAACATTGTTGAATTGACTGCGCCCTTTGATATACCAAACGAATAATAATATAGCAGTGATTATCGCCAGCACACGATGACCAAACTGAGCAGTCACCTTGTTTTCGAAAAGATTCATATACCAAGGTGATAACACAGAGATACCTTCTGGAATCCACTGTCCACCCATTAATGGAAACGTATTATAAATTAGACCGGCCTTCATGCCAGCAACAAAACCACCCGAAACAATCGTCACCAACACTAGGCTAAGCAAAATCAGGGACACATAACACCATCGCTCTAATTGTTTACCATGACTACTTAATAAACTTTTGGGATGGCGTAAATCAAGCCACGTCCAGAGAATAAAGCCATAAATTAAAATAGCGCTGACTAAATGTGCTGTCAGTCGATACTGAGAGACATGTGGGTTACTTACCAAACCACTTTTCACCATATACCAGCCCAGCAGACCTTGGCATCCGCCAAGCACAAACATCGTCATCAGTTTGGGTGTTAACCCAGGTTTGATCTTTTTACGCCACCAGAAGTAAACGAAAGGCACAAAAAATACAATGCCTATCAAGCGACCCAGCATTCTATGGCTATATTCAAACCAGAAGATTGACTTAAAATCATGCACGTCCATCGCACTATTAATTTTTTGAAACTCGGGTGATTGCTTATAAAAACTAAACTCTTCTTCCCACTGCGCTGAGGTGATCGGAGGAACCGTTCCATGAATGGGATGCCAATTCACCATAGAAAGGCCAGATCCTGTTAATCGCGTGACGCCACCGAGCACAACCATGAAGAAAATAAGGAAAAGGCAAATCAATAACCATTGAGAAATCACCCTGTCTTGGGGGGTTATGATAGACATAAGTATGACAACCTCGTTTATTACTTAAAAAGAACAATTGTAAACATTGTTTTAAAACGTTAGTTAAAGCGTTAATATAAAAAATAGTTACGATTTTGGTTGAATTTAACAACATTATCGCTCAGTCAATTAGCAATACTCAGATCAAAACTAGTAGGCTCAAACTGATCATTTACTCGATGCGTCAATAATTTAATCACACATCAATAAGAAGAATAAAAGATAAGCATAGAATCAATTTAATCAGGCACTTAGCAGTAAAACAACAGAGGCATTATAACCATAATTAGCGCCGTACTGAATGATTTTCAAGTTATTTTTAACATAATAATTTCATTAAGAAATTGAAATAAAGTGATCCAAATACCCTGCAGAACGTAGTTAAATCTAAATTTAGCGGAGCCTCTGAGACAACGTAACAGCGGAACAGATGATTGATAAATTTAATCGGCTTTAGTTCATTAAAAAACGCTTAGTGAACTTCAAAGCACTGGCTTAAATTCGTTAAATGCAATTAAAATTTGCGAGCGGCACTGATATATAGCAAAGAAATGACAACAAATAGTCAGTAATATTTGAAACTTTGCTATTTAAACCGATAATTTCAATTGCTAAAGTCAATCGGAATTCTTCAAAGGTCTGTTGCCTTTAGGTCTTCATTATTAGACGATAAAACAACAGCCATTAATCAATGATAGCAATAGCCAAGTCCATAACATTGGTATTTGTCGGCCCTGTTATCAACAGGTTATTTTGTTTCAGCAAATAACTGCCTGCATCCGCACGCTGTAAAGAATCAGTCACCGCTGCAGAATCACCATAGGTACTACCATCAACAATACCACCTGCGGCATTGGTCGGCCCATCGGTGCCATCAGTACCCGCAACTAAAATAGTAATGTCGTTTCGACCTTTAATAAATTCCGAAAGCGCCAGTGCAAGACTTTGATTACGTCCACCCTGGCCTGGCTTGTCAGGTAATATGATTGTTGGCTCACCACCCCAAATGTAAACACCTGATTTGGCCGTCTTTAATATAGATCCAATCCTTTTGGCTAATTCAAAGACATCGCCATAGAGCGATTCTTCGTTTAGGTTAACCTCTAAGTCTAAACTGGTGGCAATGACTTGGGCTTTATCTCTCGATATCTGATTAGACGCGATGATGCTCGAATTAGCTTTCACTTGTGCTCGGTGACAATCACCTAAACCAGACCCTATGGTGGCAATACTATCGCCTTCGACATCAGAAATAGCATAGACGCGTATTTCTGCACCTTTGAATTGGGCTAACAGCTTGCCATTTTTAATTTGTGAAAATTCTTTTCGCCGACTATTAATTTCGCCAATAGTTTTGCCTGTTGACAACATGTCATCAGTAATTGCCTGCAAGTCTTCAAGACTCATGCCGTCGGGTAATGATTCTGACAATGCTGATGCGCCACCCGATACTAATAGTAACAGCCTGCTATCGGCGGCAAGGCTTTGTACTAATGAGCGTAATTCGTCACCAGCTTTAAGCGACTGTGAATCAGGCACGGGGTGGGCTGTTTCCATTACAGTCACGTTCTGTCGAGACAAAATATCGTCATCGGCATGGTCATACTTAGTTACAACAAAAGCTTGTTTGGCGTTAGGAAAACGATTCAATGCGCCACGACACATACCTACGGCAGCTTTACCTACGGCAATGATTACCTCAGGATCATAAGCACTGTCATTGTCAATTGCACGTTCTACTGCTTGCTGACCAGAGACGGCAGAGACAGCAGCATTGAATATAGTAAGTAAATGTTGCTTTCGTTTTTCAGCTGAAAGATTTTTCATAATTGTTTATAACTACCGAGTTAAAGATGATGCTATTTAAAAAATCAGTAGTGATCTAATGTCATTGATGATTTTTTATAAGCCATCAGCCAGCATAAAAAATTAACCAGCATAGGGGCCGCGCAAACCCAAAGCCTCGAGCTTAACAATGGTTCGATTGATATTCATAACCAATGCAGCCCCTTCATCGTTAGTAAGTGTTTCACGTGATTGCTCGCTGTCAGCATCTGCCATCGCACGCCAGAAAACGGCCAATTTTTCTGACATGTCAGCTAATTGACTGACTAATTGTTTGTCACCGCCAACTTGTAAGATTACCTGTGAAGTTACCTTGCCAACACCATTCACTGTTTTCGCGCCCGCATCAGTATATCCTTCAGGCAGATCACCTTTGAGATTGACTATCGAGCGACATTGAATAACGCCATAGATTTGATCAACAGCTTGCATTGCACCCTGAACACGCGATAAATGTTCAGTATCAGCGGCAGCGTGCGGCAATAGCTCCATTTTACCTCGGTGATGAACTTCCATCGCTCGGTATGGCACCATGGGGCCACTGAACTCGCCGGTGATGGCATCGATAAATAAATCAGCATCAATCCCCGCATAACTCACTTTACCCGTGGTTAGCGCCTGATCAAGAGCTGTCGAATCAATAATTTCGCCCCGGTCATAATTAATTACAATTGAACCGGAGTTCATCACCTCGAATATCTTCTGGTCAATGAGTCCCGCATTGCTGAAAAGCCCTGTTTCAGCATTCAACGATCCTAAACCTGTATGGGGACTAATAACGTCTGCACCACGAGCTGCTTCAACTGGGGTTGATGCATAAATAAAACCCTCAGATTCGATCCATTCTTTGTGCACTGGCCGGGCATAAATCACGACTGTCATACCAAATGCTTGTGCCAGTTTGGCCAGTTCTCGTCCAATGTTACCGTAACCAATCAAAGCAATACGTTTACTTTCTATTCTTTCAGTCGGGTAATCGCACAGGTTGCGACCCGTATCGAATGTTCCAGCCACAACCTTATCGTGAATTTCATCAATAGGTAAATTAGGGCATACTTTTAGCAAGGCTTTCATCGCCATTTGCGCTGTTGCACGTGAGTTAAAGCTCGGCGTATTCATCAGGGCTGCAACACCGCCCTCACCATTACCACCACCCCAACTAGCACTGCCCATATTACCGGTACCAGCACCAATACGGACACCACCTAGATCGAATTTTGCACCCTTAGGAAAAAAAGTTGCGGCAGCAATAGTTGCATCATATTGACCCTCTGCGGTTTGATCCAGAATTTCTTGTTCACGGCTTAAATCAGGTTGGTAAAAGAAATGCAATTTGCCTGTTTCCAAATCGTCATTTTTTCCCAAGGACTTGTCATGAAATTCACCCCCTTTACTTTCGATATAGGCCTGAACTTCACTGTGATCGGGTCTACCGCTGGCATCAAACTTTAATCCTATAAGGTCTGCAATGAGCACCTTATAAGCACGATTAGGATCGTCCATCCTTTGAAGAGTTTGGGTGTTTTGGGTCGATAAAGCTTCAGTTGATGATTTTTGAGTCACGGCGATTCTGTCTCTTAAGATATCAGGGATGAAAAATTTAGATTTTTTTATTAAAGATTTCTTTATTAAATATTATTTTAACATTGCATAAATTGTCTGCACTAGCAGTGATACGACATTTGTTCACCTAATCAAGCAGCAACAAAAGCGCTAATCAAAGAATAGAAATGCTCGGGTTTCAATGCTCTCACGCGGCTTCTTGGCACCTGCATGATTGTTAATATCAATAGCAGTATGAACACCGCAGCCACGTCGACCCGCCACAAAAGAATCGTAGGTTTTAAACAGCAATACTTCGCCCGGGTGCATGTTGGGAAAATAATACCAACGATGCGCCGGATTGTAAGTCACTAAGATCAGTTCACCAATGTGGCTGGGTGAGCGCCGCTCGGTGTCGACGAGATCAACTTCAGCAATACTACTCGAATCGCAAAAGGCGAGCGGAAAACTTTCGACTGGGTCAACCAGAGGGCGCCAAAGGTTAATAATTTGGAATCGTTTTTTCGACAATGCTTCTGCCTCATGGGGCAGACTTTCATGAAGGCACTTTAAACCAGAATTAGCCGTATAATCATTGTGAACAAGAGTCGATGGCTCCCTGCTTTGTTGTTGCTCTCGTGTCATAGGATCGGATGCACGAACCGTGTGATCAAAGCAATGAACTCGATTAGCCACCGTTGTCGATAAAAGTAATGATGCAACCTCTGCTTCATAAACCAGTTTTAGTTGTTGAGCATCAAAAAAATTGAAAACCTGAGTTTGATGCTTTAACAGAATCGTATCGCCTGTATCTAGCCCATATTTCTGACCCACCTTGTCCGCCTGTAATCGAGCATCTTCGACTTCAACAGGGTGTTCAATTAAAGCTCTATCAACTACAAATTTAGCATCCCGACCGGATCCTGATGGGCTATAAATGGGTTTCCCACTGCCTTTAGTTAAATAGCTAACGGTGGCAACAACTCGATTCATCAGATCACCCAATTATTCGCTAACTTGATTACGCGGAGTGACTAAAGCCATCCCAATCATCATCAGCATCAATGATGCCCATACCCAGTTTGAGTGGACTTCCTGAAAAAATAAGATGCCCCAAAACACGCCTGAGATTGTAATGATATAACCCGCCATTGATGCAAAAACGGCTCCAGCGATTTTAACCGTATATAAAAATACGACATAAGCTGCACTGCTGACTAGGGCAAGTGATAACAAAACCCACTCAAATTGTTGGAACGGAAAACTAATCGGAAAGAAAGCATCTTTGTAATAAACAATCGGTAATATCAAAATAGCCGTAATCAATAGGCTAGCACAGAGTAATCCAATTAAATCAGCACCAGCAGGTACTTTCACTTCAAGATAGACACTTTCAATAGCGTAGAAAGCAGCAGCTACCAAACTGAGCATGACCCACTTCACCATGCCAGGTTCTGGCAAACTGCTATCCGGTATACTGAGCAACAAAATAGCAATGAACCCAAGGAGAATTCCAGCGATTCGCCTAACTTGAAAAGCATCAATACCTAAAGTCCACGTGACTAAGTAAGTCAGCATCGGCACCAGCGCAATGGTAATGGCTAAAATACCCGCTGGCACATGGGCAGCAGCGTAAAAAAACATGGTGCTAGGGATAGCGGTCCCGACTAAAGCAATAATAAGATAGTGTTTAAAATATTGCCGATTAAATACTGGAAATTTACCTCGAAAGAAGCAAACCAGTAACAGTAATAAGCTCCCACCAAATGCCTGACAAAAGGTTAGCCCCGTGGGACTAGCACCAAATTGAATCGCCATTCTAGAGAGCGAAAAAGTGATGCCCCAAGTGACGCCAACAAAAAAAATCAGCAGGTAAGGTATGCACTGCTTCAAAACAAAACTGGGTTTAACTTCGATATGTGTATTCAACATTTTTACTCAACAAGACCCACCTAACTGCTGGTGTCGATAACAGCTTTGAGTATGGTCATTAACCATACCCGCTGCTTGCATATAAGCGTAACAAATCGTACTGCCAACGAAGGTAAAGCCACGCTTTTTTAAATCCTTTGCCATAGCATCTGAGGTCGCGTTATTGGCTGGCACTTGTTCGACATCAACCCAGTTATTCTGAACCGTTTCACCATCAACGTAGCCCCAAAGGTAACTGTCTAGCGTTAAGCCTTGATCAAGCATATTGAGATAAGCCTTGGCATTTTTAACAAATCCATTCACTTTTAGTTTATTACGTATAATTCCGGCATCAAGTAATAAACTCGCAATTTTAGTTTCATCATAGCGCGCTATTTTTTGGGCATCAAAATGATCGAATAGACGTCGATAATTATCTCGTTTGCGCAAGATAGTGATCCAACTTAAGCCTGCTTGAGCACCTTCAAGGCATAAAAACTCAAACAAGTCACGGTCATCATGCGCTGGCACGCCCCACTCTAGATCATGATATTGCTGATATAGCTCATCGTCACCACACCACCAGCAACGAGACTTTTGATCAGCGATCACAGTCATTCTTTATGTAAACTCAAACTACCGACAAATGCCGCGATACGATTGCTCGCATCGAGTAATATTGATTCGTCTACTGTATATGAGATTCGCACATAACCCTTTGCGCTAGAGCCAAAAGCGGTTGCATCAAGTACCGATACTTTAGAGTGCGCATACAGTTGAGTGACAAATTCTGGTGCGGTTAATCCCGTGCCACGGACATCTACCATTAAAAACATACCGGCATCAGGTTTTATCGATTTAAGCCCTGGAATACTATCAATTTTTTGTATCAGTAGATCACGCCTACTGCGATAAGCCTCACGCATTTTAGCGATATCTTTCTGGGCATTTTCCAATGCATAGATACCACCTTGCTGTAAAAATCCTGGCAAACCATAAAGCATACATAAAGCTAACTTAGCGGCATTATCAATAAATTCTTGCGGACCTAGTGCCCAACCAATACGCCATCCAGTCATCGCATAGGATTTAGACAAGCTACCAATGGTAATGGTCCGCTCAGCCATACCCGGCAAACTAGCAATATGAAAAAATTCAGAGTCAAATACTAGGTCGCTATAGACTTCATCTGAAACAACCCATAAATCATGTTCAATAGCTAAATCAGCAATCAACTTCAATTCACTTTGATTCAGAGAAATGCCGGTCGGATTACTCGGGGTTGCAAAGAAGATGGCCTTTGTTTTACTCGTAATAGCTGATTTCAAATTGTCAGCATTCAAACGAAATCCATTCGGTTCATCAAGCACGACAGGAACAAGAGTAGCACCAGACGCCTGCACGGTTGCCTCGTAGGTCACATACATGGGTTGCAACACAATAACTTCGTCATCTTTCTCTGTGAGACACATAGAAGCAACAAAAAGCGCATTTTGTGCACCAGAGGTCACAATCACATTGTCTGCCGTTATGTCATCACCAAATTCAGAACAGTAGCGTTTGGCAATGTTTTCACGAAACGCTTCAACACCAACAACAGGTGTGTAGTGCGTATCACCGCTGCGCAAGGCTGAAATAGCGGCTTCGGTAATGCCCTCTGGCGTTGCAAAATCGGGGTCTCCAACGCTTAAAACAATGACATCTTCACCGCGGCGCTGGTCAACTTGAGCTCTATAGTGAGAGTCCCATACATCGGCCGCATCGCCTTTCACTCTATCAACCAATGATGAATATTTCATTTCTAACGTAACCACAGACTATTTCGGGTGGCAAAGCTATCACGAGATTGAACCCGCTTCAATATGACTTTTTCTGATCCATAGCCTTCAGGATAGCTGGATAATAAAAGCAGAGGGTTAATGCCCTAAATATCATAAATAAAGTCAGCGACAAGAACAGCCCATGATTGCCCAACGCGGGAACCAATATGACCAATAAACCGAAGTACATCAACATCGAGACAATCATTGCGTTACGCATTTGGCGAGTATATCCGGTGCCGATAAATATGCCGTCGAGCTGAAAACTCCAAATAGAAATAACCGGCGCGATGATTGTCCAAGGTAAATAAGTAGTTGCTGTTATTAGCACCACATCGATACTCGTAAATAACTGCAATATAAAACCACCAAACAGCCAGAAAACCAAACTAATCATCAAGGCACAGACCAGCGCCCAAATAGTCGTTAATTTAACTGCACGCTTAAATTGCGCTTGTTTACCGCCACCATAGGCACTACCCACTAGTGCTTCGGCTGCATGCGCAAAGCCATCAAGTGCGTAAGCTAAAATACTTTGTAGGTGCATCAGTATCGCATTAGCCGCTAGTATGACATCACCCATGCTGGCACTCTTTGCGGTAAAATAACCAAACGAAAATACCAGACAAAGCGTCCGTACAAAAATATCGCCATTGGCTTTCATTAGGACCAAAATCGCGTTGTGCTCTAACAATCGTGCCCAGTTGAGTTGACGATAAGCTTTAGTCAGTGGTTTGCGTAATAGCCAGAAACCTAACAAAACGGCTAAATACTCGGCAATCAATGTTGCCAGCGCGACGCCTTCAACACCCATATCAAACACAAGTACAAACAATAAATCGAGTAGCACGTTGACGATGTTCATCACCAACTGCAGCACAAACACGTAGCGCATGTTTTGCAAACCAATAAAAACGCCCGTAAATACGTAGATAGATAAAGTTGCGGGTGCGCTCCAAATACGAATCGTGGCATAGCTTGAAGCCAGTGATTCAATATTGTCGCTACTGTCGAGCAAATACAGCGCAAAATGAATCAGGGGATAACCCAAGGCTATAATGACTAAGCCCAAGGTAGTGGCAAGCATCAGGACGCGCAACAAAGTATCAGACAGCGCCTGCTCGTCGTTAGCACCATAGGCACGGGCAACAAAACCGGTGGTGCCCATGCGCAAGAAACCAAAGCCCCAAAATAGGAACGTGAATATCAATGCGCCAAGTGCCACGGCCCCAATCGAATCAGGCTCGGGTAAATGTCCTACGACTGCCGTATCAACCGCACCAACCAATGGCACTGATATATTCGACAAAATAATCGGGCCAGCTAGGGCCCATATTCGACGGTGAGAGAGTATCGGCTGATTCGATTGAGTCACAAAATTAAATCTTAAATCACGGCTTTTTTGAGGGTTTATCCGTTAACACGACGGTTTCGGGTGATTCGTCATGCACAGAGACATACAATTGGTTAGAAGTTGCCTGAGTCGCAGGCACCACCACAAAGGGTTTTCGCGTGGATGGACTGCCATCACGACGGCGTTTCAAAATTGCGAAAATTGCTAGAAAAAAACTAACAAACCCAAGGTAGAAGAACAGTCCTGGCGGCCCCATCACTCCCATAAACTGCCCACCAATGATAGGTCCAATGCTTGCACCAGCACCATAAGTAATCAATAGAGCACCCGCTACCTGAACCCGTTGATCACCACCCACCATATCGTTGGAGGTAGCAGCAGACAAAGAGTAAATCGTAAACAAAAAGCTACCTAACAAAACACCAAACCCAAGAATGGCCATAAAGTTAAACACTTGCGTCATAGTGATCGCAACGATAGCAACCACAAGCGGTATCGCTACCAACAACGGACTTCGACCAATTCGATCTGACCAACGTCCCATAGGCCACTGTAATATTAATCCACTCATGATGAGGCTCGCCATGAAAAGTGATAACTGTTCTTTCGAAAGCCCTATATTAGTCGCGTAGACAGGCCCCAAGCCAAGAATGCTGGCATTCATCAAACCACTACAGAAAACACCAATAATACCCAAAGGTGCCAGGCGATATAATGTCATTAAAGGCATACGAGCAGCCGGCATTGGCACGGGTGCTTTCGCTTGGGTTAACAATACGGGAAGTAACGCCAGTGAAAAAAGCACTGATGCAAGACTGAACAGTTGAAACTGTGAAGGGTCGCCAATGGACAACAATAGCTGGCCGCTACCGGCTGCGAAATAGTTAGTAATCATATAGAAGGAAAGCACTTGACCTCGGTTTACATTGCTCGCTCGCTCGTTCAGCCAGCTTTCAGTCACCATAATTAAGCCTGCCATGCAGACACCAGACACCACTCGAAGTAACATCCAGCTCCCCACAGAAATCCATAACGGGTGCAGCAAAGCAGTAATTGACATTAACGAAGCGAACGCTGCAAATGAACGAATATGACCCACTCGGGCTACGACTCTACCGGCAAAAACACCACCCAATAGCAGTCCAAAGAAATAGGATGCCACGATAAAACCAACAATGTCGGTAGAAAACCCTTCGACCTGTGTTCGAACACCCAACAAGGTACTAAATAGGCCGTTAGCTAATAACAGTAAGCCGTAACTAAGCAGTAATGAAAAAACCGTACTGAGGGTGCTAAACACTGTATTTCCAAACGTTAAAAAAAGTGGAACTGTTTGATATTATAATCTTGCTACAACCGACTCGTTGAAAAAGCACCAGCGGTTATACCTAAAGAATGTTGATTATACCCAATGCCATAAGTTTTGAGTGCTTAATTCTTTAAAATACTAAAAGTGCCGACCGATACAAAGTCCGAAAGCCACTGCCTTGCGGCGGATACATCAAACTGGTTCAGATGCACTTCTCAATCATTAGCTGTTTGGCTTTTTCGGCATTACGTTTGGGATCACTATCCTCAGCACGCATCATATTAAGCAGATGGAACGCCTCTATTTTAATGGCTTCTACGCCCATCAACGCTAATTAGTAACTCGCAAATGATTCAGCATAAACGTGGGTAAAATCAAGAACTCGGATGCCTTCAAATGCTTGCATTTTCTACTTAGACGCTCTCCAAAGATTAATATAACCTAGTAAGCCAACGGTCGATCCATCAAGCATTGATACCGTTGCGTCTGAATTAATGACAGGCTCTAAATTTGATGCTAGCTCTTTACCTAGCTCTACACCCCATTGATCAAAAGCGTTGATATCCCAGATAACACTTTGGACATAAACTTTATGCTCATACATTGCTATCAACATGCCCAACGTCTTGGGGTCTAGGCGTTTAAATAGCAGAAGGTTATTGGGCTTATTACCGGTGTGAATTTTATGTGGGAGTATGCGATCTATCTCAACACCACTTTTACCGCGCTGTTTTAAATCTTGCATGACTTGATCGGCTGACTGTCCTTCCATTAATGCCCTCGATTGTGCAAGGCAATTCGCTAGAGCTAAACCGTGGTGGCTCGGATATTCACTTTGGCGGTTTACTGGCACCAAAAAGTCAGCAAGGACAGATCGAGTACCTTGATGTAATAGTTGGTAAAAGGAGTGTTGCGCGTTAGATCCAACTTCGCCCCATACCACGGCACCCGTATGATAATCGACGGGTTCACCTCGGTGATTAACCGATTTGCCAATACTTTCCATTTCAAGCTGTTGCAAATAAGCGGGAAAGCGATGCATTCTTGAATCATAAGGCAAAATGACGTGGCCTCTTGCGCCAAAAAAATTCACATACCAAACACCCAGTAGCGCCATCATTACAGGAATATTTTGCTCAAGCGGTGCCTGACGAAAGTGATTATCCATGGCGTGCATTCCTTCTAACATTTGCTCAAAATGCTCGAAACCAACTGCAATGGCGACTGGCAGTCCAACCGAAGAGGCGAGTGAATAACGCCCACCCACCCAGTCCCAGATATAAAAACGTCGACTTCTAGAAATCCCAAACGCAGCCATAGC